>CAYXHK010000057.1:0-10385 GCA_964464665.1 uncultured Syntrophomonadaceae bacterium | reverse complement strand
CAAAGTCTCCCCTCCTTTAGTGATCTGAAGATAATAAACTGCAAATAGAATAGTGAGCTTAAACTTATGATAGTAATCCTTAACAACGATCTAAAAAACAAAAAATTCACTTCTATTTAATAGTTTTAATTCAATAAATTTTAGTGATTGGATTTAATCGTTGAGTAATAACTCAACCGGGTATCGCCATAGCGTTTTTCCCGAAAACACTCCAAATTGCCGACCCCGGCTGGCAACGGTTCCCTGGCTGCGGTTTCTGCCGCCACCCAGCCCAGGTCTACTAATAAATCCTGCTCCCCAAGTTTGATTAAAATGGGGGAGGCGAGGTTTTGCCCGTAGGGAGGATCCATAAAAATCAGGTCAAACTTATATCCTTTGGCAGCGACAATTTCTAAACCAGCCGGTAGTTTGGCCCAGATCACTTCCGCTCGGTCGAGTAAATTCAGTCGGGCAAGGTTTTCTTTAATTACCTTTATGGCGGAGGAATTAGCCTCAATAAAGACCGCCCGCGCCGCGCCGCGGCTAAGCGCTTCAATACCAATAGCTCCGCTTCCCGCATATAAATCCAGAAAGAAACATTCCTTCAGACGAGGCTGCCAAACGTTAAACAAGGCTTCGCGCACCCGATCCGAGGTAGGTCTGGTTTCCCTCCCCGGCAGGGTTTTTATTTTTTGACCGCCAAACTCGCCGGAAATTATTCTCAACATTGTGCCAACTCCCACATTAAAAAAATTATAGCACAAATTATTACTTAACTCGACATCTACCGACTTCTGAAGTAAAGCATTTTTTAAATATTAAACAAAAATAATGTAAAACTGGGCTGCACTTTCAGAATAATTATTTAGGGCATGGTAATTATAGTTATTAAGCACTAAACTTTAACGGAGGAAATATGGAGAGTTTGCAACTATACCAAGATTGGGGAATCAATCTGGATTTAGCCCTGGAAGCCCATGAACTGCTGCGGGGGGCCACCGGCCAGGAACTCGCTGGAGTCAGAGAAGACAAGGAGAGTTTTCCGCACGCATCAATTACCACCGTGACCATCATGACACCCGAGGGCGCCCAAACCATGAATAAACCAATGGGCACCTATATAACTATTGAGTCCCCGGAGCTTAGGATTGTCGACTCGGAAATCCAGTCCGCCATCAGTTCTATTATTGACCAAAAAATACAGAAATTACTGCCCATCAGTGATCAATCCAACATTTTGCTGATTGGCTTAGGTAACTGGAATGCTACCCCGGATGCCTTAGGACCCAAGGTAATCGAGCAAACCGTGGTCACACGCCATCTTTTCCACTATGCGCCCGAAGCATTGACCCCTGGTTTGCGTTCCGTATGCGCCCTGTCGCCCGGCGTATTGGGGATTACCGGGATTGAGACCGCCGAAATCATTAGGGGTGTGGTGGAAAAAGTGCAGCCGAACGTAGTAGTGGTGATTGATGCCTTGGCGGCCCGAAGTGTAGACCGGGTTGGCAGCACGATCCAAATTGCTGACACTGGGATTGCACCGGGGTCGGGAGTAGGCAACCAACGAACCGGGATCAATCAAGAAACCATGGGGGTTCCGGTAATTGCCATTGGCTGCCCTACGGTAGTTCACGCGGCCCTGATTATGGAAGAAGCAATTCTTAAATTGTTTGAACAGCTTAAGATGTATCGGGATCTGCGGCCACCGGTAATCAATGATGTGATCAAACAGGTTTTAAATCCCTTTGGCGGAAATTTATCGGTTACTCCCAAGGAAATAGACTCCCTGGTGGAAAACCTGGCCAAAACGATTGCCAGCGGTTTAACCATGGCTTTACATCCCAATGTCAGCCAGGAAAACCTGAGTTTCTACCTACATTAAACCCACTAAATTAATCAAAACAAAGAAGCAAAAAGAAAAAACAAAAACGGCGCGACCTGTTTTTTAAAAAATTTCAAAAACGGATAAATAAAAGCAATAGTAAAAGCAGACCTGCGGCAATTGATTAAGGTGCTACAGGCCTGCCTTTGATTTAGCTGAAACTTGTCAATATCAATTCATCCGTGAAAAGAATCTGTTTCAGCGCTTAGCTTTTCTGCATGGTTGCTCCAGACCGATGGTCTTGACCGGCAGAACTAGCCAGCTGCTGGGTCAAGTTAGCGTCGGCTGCCAGTTGTTGTTCGGCCAATTGAATCATCTTTTTGGTCATATAGCCGCCAACAGTACCGTTCTGACGGGAAGTAAGGTTCCCTAGGTCACCAGCCTGATACGCCTGGCCTAAACCGATTTCGTTAGCTACCTCAAACTTGAATTTATCCAGAGCTTGACGCGCCCCGGGGTTGGCTGCCTGATTATTACGCGGCATTATTTTTCACCTCCTTTCAAAAATTTTAAAGTTGATTAAGTTTTAGGTAATCGCCAGTTTATTGGACTGTGCTTTGGGATAAAGAAAGCAAGGTTGCGACTATTTGAAGCCCAGAGACGCTTTTATCACTGCCTTCACTTAGATAACCTTGCTTTTCTGATGTTATTATTCACTCGGTCAACCGATTATATTCGAGTAAATATTTATATGAATTGAGGCCATTTACCTTGGATAAAAACTTGACAAGCCGAAAACTTATCATAAATAAAAAAGATGGCACTTAAGAGCGCCATCTTAGCAAGTTGATTCATCTGCTTATTAAATGACCTATTCCACCGAAATAAAATAGAAGTACAGCGGCTGTCCGCCGGAGTGCATTTCTACCTCGCATGAAGGGAAAAGCTCCCGGACTTGTTCCGCCAAACGCTCCGCCGGTTCGGTTTCTACCTCTTCCCCATAAAATAAAGATATAATTTCGTTTTCTTCGGTAACCATAATTTTTAATAAATCAAGCACCACGTCGGAGACATCTTCCCCTACCGCTTTAATGTCTTTTTCGTAAATCCCGATGATTTGGTCGGCTAAGATATCCAGACCGTCCAACTGACAATCCCGCACCGCGTAAGTTACCTCGCCTGATTTGACCCGGGTGCTCCCGGCTGACATCGCGGTCAGATTCGTTTCCAGAGACGCCTCTGGATCAAAAGCCACCAAAGCCCCGATGGTCTGCGCCAGACTCCGGGTGGGTACTACCCGGATTTCCTTGTCACACATTGCGGCCACCTGTTCCGCGGCTAAAATAATATTGGGATTGTTAGGCAGAATGATCACTTCGGAAGCTTCAATCAAGTTAACCGCCTGGACTAAGTCTTCAATGCTCGGATTCATACTCTGGCCGCCCAGGACCACCTGGTCTACCCCCAAGCTCTCCAGGATTTCTACTAAACCAACCCCGGCCGCCACCGTAACCATACCAATTTGCTTGTGGGGCGTAACCGGCAACAGGATCGTTTGAGGCAGCACTTCCACTGCCGGCTTTGGTTCACTTAATTCCCGGTGCTGCTCCTGCATATTGTCTATTTTTAACTGATGTAAAGATCCGTACTGTAAACAATTCTCCAGGACCAGTCCCGGATGGTTGGTGTGGATGTGTACTTTTATTAGATTATCGGTTCCCACCACCAACATACTGTCGCCCAGACCCGCTAATTCGCGGCGCAGCTGCTCCAGCGGCAAACCCGCCCCTTTGACAATGGCTTCAGTACAATACCGGTATTGCAATTCAGTCTCTTGGTCCAAGGCTAAACTGTGCGAACCCGAAATATTCACGTTCGCGCTTCCAACACTTTCCCTTAATATAAAGGCAGGATCTTTTTCCGCATCTTTAATTGGGACTGACAAAGGTGCGCCCCCGTTTTCCAGGTGCTGCAGAGCCATTCTGGCTCCGGCCCAGATTAACATATACCCTTTCCCCCCGGCATCAACCACGCCTGCCCTTTTTAGAACCGGCAAAAGATCCGGAGTATGAATCAGGGCTTCTTCTCCATGCCCCAGAAGAGCATCGAGAACCGCCGAAAGCGACTCCGTCGTTTCCGCTGCCGCTAAAGCCCCAGCCACAGCTTCCCGGGCCACCGTTAAAATCGTTCCTTCCACCGGCTTCATCACCGCCTTGTAAGCGGCTTTCACGCCTAATTGCATAGCCTGGGCAAACTGCAGACTGCTGGCCTCTTCCTGTCCTTGCAGACCTTTAGCCAGGCCGCGAAAAAACTGAGATAAGATAACACCGGAATTACCCCTGGCACCCATTAAAGAACCTAAAGAAACTGCCTGAACCAAATCAGAAAGGTTGGTCGAGCCGGATTTATCCATTTCCTTAACCGCGGACTTTAAGGTTAAAACCATATTGGTACCGGTATCCCCATCCGGCACCGGAAAAACATTTAAAACATCAACCGCAGCCCGGTTCTCCTCGAGAAAGTCCAAACCGCCCCGCAGCATTTCATAAAATACAGTACCATTTAGCTTAACCAGCTGCAAATTATGCTCCTCCATTTCAATCCGACTTCTGATTCACCACTCTAACCCCCCGTACGACCACCTTAACCTCATTGACCGGCAATCCGGTCAGTTCGCTTAACGAGTAGTGAACCTGTCTGATTACATTATTGGCTACTTCCGAAATGCGGGTGCCGTACTCTACCACGATAAAGACCTGGATGTTGAGCTTCTCGTCCAACCATTCCGCTAGGACTCCCCGTTCTAAAGAATCGCGTCCCAAAATTTCACTCAAATCATCCGAAATCTTGCGGGAAGCCATCCCCATGACTCCGTAACATTCTGAAACCACCAGGCCGGTGATAGTGGCCACTACTTCTTCGGACACCTGGATGGTGCCGTATTGATTTTTAATTCGCCCAAACAACTTAGCTGATTTATTCGGACTCATTACATAACCCCTTTCATTTTTTGAACTTTATGGGGTACTAAGGGTGATTAAACTAACTAGTTCCACATTAAACCAAAGATTCCTTCTAAGCAAGAGATTAATTGTGGATCTTAGCCTGTCTGCTGTTGCCAAATCACTTTACGGTGGTTATAATAGTATAGTGATTGCCTAAAAGGAGGTGTTCAGTATGGCTAAGTGTACAGTATGCGGCAAAGGAGTCGTTAGTGGCTTTCAGATCAGTCACTCCCATATCCGCACCAAACGCACCTGGTCCCCCAACATTCAGACGGTTAAAGCAATCGTTGACGGTTCTCCCCGCAGAATTAAGGTTTGTACCAAGTGCCTAAAGTCCGGCAAGGTAACCCGGGCGGTTTAATGCTTAATATTAAGCTTATGCTAAATATAAGAAATACTGCACTCGGTTGCTTTAATTAAAGCTTTGAAAATAAAATTTCAAAGCTTTAATTATTTTGAAGGCATTTGTTGATAAGAATGGAAACGATATTTATCCGGCGTTGCCTTTGAAGTATAAAGATAAAATGTTTCAGACAACCCTTGCCGAAATGGCTGAGCCAATGCCGGCCGATGACGAGTTGGATGAATGGCATGAATGGTCGCTTAAAATGGGAAAAGGTTCTGCCATGCTGGTAAGGTATTTGTGGAAAGACGCCAAGGTAGCAGACCGGGAAAGTGCCTGGGAACTATTCCGGGGATTTGTTGGCATCAGTTTCGAAAAGCATTATCTTGCCCGGGAAGGGGCATTCAGTTATAACCCCAACTCCCCAAACGCAACTATTGACGGCACCGGCTCCAAAATGAGCGTTTTGGCAGAATTAGTTATAACCGAAGGATCCTGGCTGCGTTTAGGCCCAGGATTTTTTGTTTACTGGCTTCTGACAGAGGCAGATCCCGAATTTGTTGAATATTTCCTATAAGGTCCGGAACACCTGGCCAGTCAGAAGCGTAGATTATTTTATCCGCGTTTCGTTCAAATTCGGGAAAGTAAGACAGCAGGCGCTGCGGCGGCAATCCGGCTATTTCCATATATAGATTGGGATGAAGTTTGGTCAAAAAGAAGGCCTGGTCATACCAGAAACCGCGTCCGCTATGCACCATCAGTATATCAAGGTCCGGGAAATCGACCGCCAGATCATCGAAATATAGCGGTTCACCGTATTTTATCCGGGCACCCTTAAAGACCGAGGAGCCAGTGTGAAACATGATGGGAACACCAAGTTCCTGGGCCATTGAGTACAGGGGATAGAGCTTGTTGTCGTTCGGGTAGAAGTATTGATAGGTCGGGTAAAGCTTCAGCCCCTTAAAACCGCGTTTCATCACCAATTCTTCAAGAGCGCGGGCCGGATTGTTTTCCATATAGGGATTAATGCTGGCGAAAGGGATAAGAAAGTCATATCCCTGACAAAACTCTTCGACTTGTTCGTTGGTTGCGATTCCGGTAGTAATCGGTGATATCTCCGCCAGAATAACCGCGTAATCAACCCCGCTATCCTTTAAGAACTTAACAAAAACGTCGGGTTTTTTATAAGTTTCGCGGTATTCATCAAAGGAAACCGGGTTCATTCTTTTCATCCACTCTAAAGTAGAAGGACTAAACCATTCGTAATCTGCTAAATGAACATGAAAATCGATTACCGGCGGTCGGTTAACCAAATGCTTCTGGCTATTTGAGTTATTTGAATTGCTGACAGCGTTATCTTGCATACCTCAAACCTCCACTTTTATATGCTGCTCTGATCGAATCCCTCCGTGGAACTGTTTATTTCATATACTCGGAGTATAATTGCCAAGTTCAAAAAACTATTAGTCGATGTTAAATCAATATCTAATAATTCTTCTGCTTTATTCAACCTATATTTAATTGTATTTCGATGGACATCTAAACTTCTGGCGGCCATTGCCAAGTTCCCCTGATGCAGCACATAGTTTTTTAAAGTCTCAAAGATGTTTGAATTATACTTCATGTCATAATTAATCAGCATTAGGACTTTATTTAGATAACTCTGTTTTACATCTTCGTCCTGCAGTATTTTGTATAAGACAATATCCATACCCATTTTATCATATCTATAGACACTTCCTTTATTTAACTCTTTTCCTATCTTGATGCAGGCATTAGTTTCACTAACTCGATTGCAAAAACCGGCCAGATCTCTAACAATAGAACTAATTCCGACGTTTATTATCATTTCATACTGTTCATAAAAATAATCGACTATTTCTTGACAAACTTGGGTGATTTTTTATGCAGGCCGGCACTTCCATTATGTAGAGACCAATAGCAATTATCATTCCAACAATGCCTTTAGCATTAAGATTTTCAATTAACTGTTCCTGCATTTTCGGCTCTTTTGTAATAGCGTAGCCAACTGTTATCAGTATTCGATCCTTCCTAATCCAGGGAACAACCTGTGGGATGTCCAAAATGTGAAACCAATCCATTTTCCGGTCTAAACCACTGGCACCCGCAATTACTTGTGCCTCTTTTAAGGAAGAAAGTTTTAATGCCTCCCGGACAGTAATCATTAGTCATTCACCGCCTATCTACATATCAGTTTAACATACATTATTTAGAACTGGAATTTATTTAATTTTAATATTAGAATTATAACTAAACGTATCCAGAGTAATGCGTACGGGCAAGGTTATAACGCATGTCGTTAGTGTTTGTAAGTCCTAGCCTTTCCTTCTGCTTTACTAATGTTTAAAGTAAACTCTTTATTCCGATTTGGTATTTATTATAGAATATTACTTTTATACTTAGTGGCAATTGGCACAAGCGTTAATTCTATAAACAATTTTTTGTGCACATTGCACAAACGATTGGCACTATGCTAAACAAGTGAACAAGTCAAAAAAAACTGTCAAACTGGATCTTAACCTAGAATTACATGACAAAAAGGCCAAAAGCAACGGGCTTCTGGCAAAAGCAGCAACAATTCAAGATGTAAAGGGGAATTAAATATAGATTGCTTAGATTTTGCGGAAAGTGCGATTCGCATAAGGTACCGCAACCAACCTGGATATAAGGCCAAAAACCGCTTCAGATTTGAATAAATCCAAAGCGGTTCCTGAAATATACATCGAAACCCATATCGTAGCCTTAATTGGCGGTTTTTTAGTGTCCACATTCAGCATGGTGCTTGTGTTCGTGGCAGACAGAGCCGGTAGATTTGAGAGTTCCCAACAGGTAGGCTTCAGCCGCTATTTTGGCACCTCCCCGGGCCCCAACGATAACCTCAATCTGCTTTTCATTGAAGATTGCAATCGCCCCGCCGCCCATACCGCCTGAAATAATTACATTAACTCCCCGGTCGTTTAAAAAGACCGGCAAAAATCCCGGCCGGTGTCCCGGGTTGGCTACGACTTCATTCTTTATGATTTGATTGTTTTCAGTATCAAAGATCTCAAATCCCTCACAGTGTCCGAAGTGTTCGGCCACCATTCCATTTTCACTCGCTACCGCAATCTTCAGCATATTATTTTTCCTCCATTTTTATTAAGATTTCCGCCACTGGATCCATCCAGTTGCCGGCATAAAATTCAATCATCCCGCTGTCGCAGGCAGCCGAAATTTTCGGGTCAATCGGCAGTTTAGCCAAAACCTTCAGGTTATGCTTCTCCGCGATTTCCTCAATATGACTGTTGCCGAATATCTGATACTCCTTGTCATTATCCGGGCACCTGAAATACGACAGGTTCTCTACCAGTCCAATAATCGGGATTTTCATCATCTCCGCCATTTTAACTGCTTTAGCCACAATCATGGATACCAGCTCCTGCGGGGAGGTTACAGCGATAATCCCATCAACCGGCAGAGATTGAAATACGGTAAGAGGAACATCACCGGTGCCCGGGGGCATATCAATAAATAGGAAATCCACATCTTTCCAGATCACGTCGGTCCAGAACTGTTTGACCGTGCCGGCAATTATCGGCCCTCGCCAGACGACCGGGTCAGTCTCGTTTTCCAAAAGCAGATTCAAAGACATAATATCAATGCCAGTCTCGGTTTTAACCGGGTATAAGCCGGAAGCGTTGCCCATGGCTTTTCCCTTGATGCCGAAAGATTTGGGAATCGAAGGCCCGGTAACATCCGCGTCGAGAATAGCCGAATGGTAACCCCGTCGGTTCATAGCAACCGCCAGCATTGAGGTGATGAGCGACTTACCGACTCCCCCTTTGCCGCTGACCACCGCGATGACCTTTTTCACGCTGCTCAGCTCATGTGGTTTTTCGGAAAAATCCCTTTTCGCTTCTTGTCGGTCTACGCAGTCCTCCGCGCAGCTATTGCAGCTTTGATTGCATTTATCGCTCATTAATTCCGCTCCTTCATTTGCAGATTGTTGGCAAGGTGTTTATGTTTTCCGTTATTTTGCATAAGATTTTCACAAAGGTCTTAAGGGACCTCCCCTTAGTCGTTTAGTCTTTTTCGTTTTAGCTCACCGTTTCTGTATCCTCAAGCAGCCGGTCCATTACCTGTTGGTAGACCTCCCTGACCGCGGATCCAGCCGCGCATTCTATGTCCACGATGGTTTTTCCGCTGTTGATGGCTTTTACAGCTTCCTTGTCAAAAGGTATTCTGCCCACAAAAGACCGGCCGTGGTCCTGACAAAACTGCTCGATTCTCTTGGTGTTTTCCAGATTCGTATCGAATTTGTTGATGCAGATGACAATTTTTACGCCAAACTTGGCCGCGGTTTTGATGATCCGCTCCATGTCGCTGATTCCGGATAGCGAAGGTTCAGCGACAATCAAAACCATATCCACACCACTAAGGGAAGCAATGACCGGGCAGCCGATGCCGGGAGAACCGTCAATAATCGCGAAATCGACATTGTCCGCCGCCAGTTTCATCTGTTTTTTTACCTCAGAGACCAGCATGCCAGAAGTGCCGCTGCCCATTTTTAGTTGGGCCGTTGAAAAAACCCTGTCTTTATTCGTATAAAGCATCATCTCGCCGGCTACTGCCGGATTTAGGGTTACGGCATCCGCCGGGCAGACCAGCTCACAAACCCCGCAGCCCTCGCAGGCGAAAAGGTCAACCTCGTATACCTGGTTTACGGGGGCCGGGGCAGGACCCGGAGCCTGGGATGCAGAAGTTACTGCCAGGACCGGGATCTGATCTTTCGAAGACGAGACCGATACCTGGTCTTCAGAAAACGGGACCGAAGCCTGATCTTTAGAAGCTGGGACCGAAGCCTGATCTTTAGAAGCCGGGACCGGGATCCGCTTAACAAAGATGGCGTCAAAGCGGCAGTTTTGCCGGCACAGGTCACATTCAATGCACCGCTTGGGGTCAATCTCCGCTTTCGGCAGTCCGTAATAATCGGTTCTGCTTGGTTCGGTCTGGTTGTTTTCGCTTATCAGGTGCAGATTGGGCGCATCCACATCACAATCCGCAAATGCCCTGGCGTTGGAAAGCTTGATAAACGCACCGGCGATTGTGGTTTTTCCAGTGCCGCCTTTCCCGCTAAGGATTAAGAGTTGTTTCATGTTGCACCTCCTCATACACCGTATCGAGTAAAGAATTGAATACTGCATGGTATTTATCGTTTACCCGGGCCGCTATTTCC
>CAYXHK010000056.1:0-10510 GCA_964464665.1 uncultured Syntrophomonadaceae bacterium | reverse complement strand
TACTTCAATCTGCAGCAGTTTCTCAGATCCGGAGCGAATCAAGGTTGGTACATAAACCCAGATTCTGGCACTGCTAATTAACGTGTTGTCATCCACCATCAGCAAATCCTGCATCAAATCCAAGTTGCAATACTGCCATATCTCTCCCGGCTCCTTGACCTGGCTCCAATCAAGCTGTTCAGACAACAGCAGACCATTGGCTAACCAGAACTCCTCCCCTGACTTAATGCCTCGCTGTCCCAGCAGCTCAGACAGTTGCTCATCAGCCGACCAATTGGGACTCCCCCCCAATCCCATTAACACCATACTCTGCCCACCGGATATCTCGCGTTCCCGCGCTTTATTAACTATCAGGTCTTGGTATTCATTGAAATAGGTTCCCTGGCCGGGTCCCAAATTGACCAGCATTAGCATACCCGCAAGCGGGATCTTTTCCGTCCGCAATTCCTTGAGTCGGGTAAAAATAAGCCGCTGCAATTCCTTTAAAGTAACAGGGGCACCTTCGTCTAGGTCAATTTTAGCCCAGGCCGGACCGCTTAAACCGGCTGCTGAAGCCAAATAGATCAGCGTATCCGACGAAGGCTGATTGATCATATAGTCAGCTTGATTAAATCCATCCGCCGGCAATACCCCGATCATTTTTTCAAGGGCCAGGAATGAACCCAAACCTTCGAACGCGTCCTCATTATTACAACCCAGCCCCCCTATTCCAAAGGCCAGATTCATTTCTTCACAAGTGGCCGCTATCAGTTGACCAGCCCCTAGTTCATTAAGCGAGTTACTGGCTAACGGGTTCCATATATCGAGGCAGCAGTCGTCTTCGGAGAGGATCTGCATGGTACATGCCCGTCCCAGGGCCGTAAACGGCAGGGTGGAACTATTTATATGCCGGGCTTGTTTAATTATTTCCTCCGCCCTATCGAGATTTTCCGCCTGTCCGAATAATTGCAGAATACCGGTCATTTCCAGTACTGCCATAACCTCAGTACGCAAAGCACTCAGGATTATTTTTCCGTCTACTTTATTTATTTTCTTTCCAAATTTCAAAAGTGAACGAATCCCCGCACTGGAAAGATAACTGACCTCCTGAAAATCAAGGATCCAATGTTTTTCTTCCCTGATCCTTGAATCAACTGCCTGCTCCAATAACTGGGCTCCTAAACCATCCAACCGCCCCCGCAAAGATAGTCGGGCAACGTCTTCTTTTATCTGAACTGATACCTCCAGCATATTCTTATACTCCTTTCTATCCTGTACTCCTTCCTATCCTGGGATGAACGAGGAAACAGATTCTTAGGTTGAATCTAACGGTTCATTAAATACCTTTAATTAAACACTTTAAAGTAAATTTCCTGCCAGTTTACTGTTTCTTCCCAAATGTTTTCCAGGAAATAATTCAGTTATGATATGAATATCCGAGTTGAAGCATGCTCCTGAGCGGGAAGACTAAACTCGGCGGTCACTACTGCCGCGCATTCGTTCAGTCCAGCCACCCAGGCTCCGCGCTCTATTCGTCCGCTCAGCAGCAGATTTTTAGCCGGCCTTTTTTCGTGGAGGACTGGCGCCTCCGGCAGCAAAGCCAGTTCTGGATCAAAAACCGCCGGCAAAACCTGATATTCTACCTTGATTTGAGCCGCGGCCTGCTGCGCAAGTTCTTTGTTTTCAGCCAGGATCAAAGCCACTGGGTCCCCTTTGAAACAGACCTTATCATCGGCCAAAACTGGCTGGTCACCCTCTGGTACCCCCACCCGATTTGTTCCCTGGATATGCTGATGGGTTAAAACAGCGAAAATACCGGGGATTTCCTGGGCTGCGGAAACATCAATACTCTTTATTCGGGCATGAGCGTGTTCGGAATATTTGACCCAGGCCCATAACCAGCCTTCCGGGTAATAGTCAGCGGCGTACTTTTCCAGGCCGCATACTTTACTGGGTCCATCGGCCCGTATTAAAGTAGTTCCTATGATTACCTCGTTTTTATCGTTCATTTATATGACCAATCCTTTCTGCGAAAGGTACAAAACGAAATGAAGCAACGAAATGAAGCTGGGTTCTAGTTTCAAATTTATCGCCATTCTTTTCGCTAAGCTCAAGGAGATAAACCAATATATGTAGGTATATGCAGGTTGTCTATCTAAGCTCAAGGAGATGTGCTTTTAGATGTGCCTTCAAGTACGCGATAATAAAGATCGGCGGTTAAACTGTTCTATAAAATGTCGGTATTTTTCGGGGGTATCCAGGTCATAAAGGATATATTCATCATCGACTTCAATCTGGACTTGTTCGACTGCACACTGGCGAAAAAATCCTCTTAAGCCATCTTCGCCGGTCCACTGTAAAAGAGCTTCCGTATAGCACTGCCCAATCAGGGGAGGATGCCCCCGTCTTCCCTGAAAGCAAGGATGTACAATGACTCGGGGACCAGTCGCCTTAAAGGCTTTAATCATTTCGTGTAAGGTTTGGACCTGCAGCAGCGGAATATCCACCGGCAGCAGAAAAAAGGCTTCTGTTTTCGGATTAAGGCCGGCCACCCCGGTTTGCACCGATGAAAACATACCTTCCGGAAAAAGCGGATTATATACGGTAGGAACCCCTAAATCCAACAATTCTGCGGTTATCCGTTGCGTCTGATAACCGGTGACAACCAGCAGATCGCTGATACCCGCAGTTCTGAAAAGTCCGACGACCCGAGCCAGCAGAGTTTGATTTCCTATGGGTAAGAGGGCCTTAAGTTCTCCCATTCGGGAGGAATAACCGGCTGCAAGGATGATTGCACTAATATGCACCCTATCTACCTTTTCTTTTCTCCGCCCGAGCTTGAACCAATTCGGCGGTGATGCTGATGGCGATTTCTTCTGGGGTTTCGGCCCCTATTTTTAGACCAACCGGGCAGCAAACCTGGGCTAGCTGCCGCTGACTATACCCTTCATCAATCAGGGCCTGATACAGGCTATCCCGTTTTCGCTGGCTGCCAATCATTCCGATATAGAAAGCCGGAGTCTTTAAAGCCTGGGCTAAAACCGCACCGTCATATTGATGTCCCCTGGTCACAATCAGCAACAGACAATTTTCATTTATAGTCAATTTCTGAAAACAGTTCTGAAACGAATCTATTAAGTGAAGCCGATGCGCGTCTGGAAAACGTTCCCGGTTAAGGTATTCAATTCGGTCATCCAACACGGTTACCTCAAATCCCAGATGGATTGCCAGGGGACATACTTCTCTAGCCAAATGGCCAGCCCCAAAGATGTAAAGCTTCTCTGACGGCCGGCAAGGCTCAACCAGATAGGAAACTGGCCCTAGCTTAATGATCTGGGCGGTTCGAAGCTGACTAATCCAAGCGGTATTGTTATTAAAATCCGAGTGTATGTTCTGACCGTAGACTAGACCTTCTTTCCCGACGCAAAATTTCAGTCCGGACCGGCAGTTTTCGTCTGGCAAAGGGGTAAGCACATGAATAATTTGGCCTTTATCAAGGTTTTGGGTGATGCTTTGAAACAATTGGAGGTTATATTCATTGCAGGGAAGCGGTTCTACCAGCAAATCCAAAGAGCCGCCGCAGATCATATCTATTGAATCCGGGTTGTTGGGACCAATAGTAAAATTAAGCACCCGGTTAATTCCATCTTGTAAAACTTCCCGCGCCTTACTGACAGCCCGAGCTTCGACACTGCCGCCCCCAATGGTGCCTAATTGAATCCCATTGGCAGACAAGAGCATTCGAGTGCCTGGCAATCTGGGGGTTGAACCGTGCCTACTCAAAATAGTGATAAGGGCCAAGTCTTCCCCCTGTTCCAGCAAGTTGAACAGAGTATGAAAATCGCAGCGCAGTTTATTCTTATCCAATTAGACCCCCCCTTGAGTCAAATTTAGTACTGACTGTCGGTCTGCTACCAAAATAGCCAGGTTTTTTTTGGTCCGTTCTGAATACAGACGGACATCTTCAAACCACGGCGAATGGGTGATCTTTTGCATCAGCAATCCATCACTGTCAAACCAGCGGGGCAAAATCCCGCCCAGGAAATATTGATGTTGGCGCAACACCTCAATGGCCGCACCTACTGAGGGCGAGGCCAGATTAAGATATATCTGCAAAACACCAACCCCTTGGGATAAAGCGGCCTTTTCCTGTTCAAGCAGATAGGCATCAAGGTCAGTTCCCAATTCCAAAAGGGTAAAGCGGGCTACTCCAGCATCGACAAATACTTCGGTTTGCCCCCGGGTCTGGCCAGTCGGCAGGGGGGAATGGGCCGGCAGAAAACGATGACCGAAATCATAGACCGAATACAGATAATTCAGGCTTTCTGCATAAATCTCCGGCAAGTATAAGGTCTGCGGTAAAGTTTTATAGGTTTTAAAAACCAATAAAGAAGAAACCCGGCCTTGGCTGCTCTGTTCTTTTCGATAGGAGGCGGTGGGCATTAGATCGAATTCAATGCCAGTTTCGTAGTATCTGTATTGCCTTATATATTCCAGTAATATTTAAAAATTCCTGCAAAACACCTTGGGCTAAAACAGGTTTTACGGGTGACTGCAGCAGTTAATTTAATCGGGCTTGGAGTCTGATTTGAAGTCTGTAAGTACGCAATTTAAAAATTAATCTTAAACAATAATAATGTGTAAAACATTGGATTTGCTTCTGGATTTACTTCTTTCTTATAGAAAGCAAAAAGCCGGGTTACACACCCGGCTTTTTGACTATGTTTTGCTATTTTTTGCTTATAACCATTTGCCATTCATCATCATTTTTTTGATTGTTTTCTTGATTTAACTGTACCTCATACCCTTTTGTTTTAGCGAACTTGGTTACATTTTGCTTCGAGGTATTGCCAGTACCGACAACTTGTAGTTCGGTCAACCCTTTATCCAGAGCCTTTTGGGTTTTTAACACCGGCAGGGGGCAACTCAAATCGCGTACGTCCAATGTCTCCATTATGCATCCACCTCCCGGTAAGCCCAGCCGATAAGGCTGACCAAGACTATTCCTACATACACAATTACTTCACCAAACAAAGTTGTACCCGCGGCACTGGAGGCAAACATGAAATTGTGAGCAATGGCTGCGCCAAAGATCATTCCTAAGACGGTTACGCCCGCGTCCATATCGCCTTCGCTGCCTAATACAAGTTGCCTTAACGGACATCCGCCGAGTAATACGGCACATTGACCAAGCAGAAACATCCCCAGAAAATTAAAAACATGGTTGGTGTGGGCAATCGGCTGGTTGGCAAAACCAAGATTGAATTTACCGAGGTAAATATTAAGCACCAAAACAGTAACCACTATGGCTCCATAAGCGATCAGCATACTAGTTTCCCGAATCAGAAAGAAATCACGAAATCCGCCACTTAAGCACATGCGGGTTTTTTGGGCTAAAAAGCCAACCACTAAACCGGCAAACAGGGCCAGCAAAATGGGGGCGTGTTGGCTCCCTGGTCCTTGCTGACTGAAGAATATCGGTCCCCCACCGGCCGGGTTAAAGTTGATCCCGGTTAATAATAAGCCTAGCAGTACAACCGCTCCTAAAATAAACATATACCCGCCAGCCTGAGTGGTTTTTTCTCTTCTGGCAACGCCCAGATTAAAGCCCTTTTTCAGGAAAAACACCCCGAATAGAACGCCCCCCAGGAATCCCACCAAACCGACCACGGCGTTTAAGTCACCCCCGCCGATCCTTAAAAGATCCCGAAGCGGACATCCCAGGAAAATTAGGGCCCCAATCATCATAAAGATTCCGAGGATAAACCGCACGATGGTGGCTGAACCTCCCCGGCTTCTAAATTCTTTGGCGCTGAAAGCCGAAATAAAAGCACCTATGACTAGGCCAATCAATTCAGGCCGGATATACTGCACTACCCCCGCTCGATGCAGACCTAAACCGCCGGTAGTATCCCGCAAAAAACAAGCAATACAAAAACCCATGTTAGCTGGGTTGCCAAATGCCACCAGGATTACGGCCAATAACCCAATAATTGTCCCAGTTGCAACCATTAGCCATTTTTCATTCGTCACATATGGTCACTCCTTATCAATTCGTGATGTTAATCGTATAATTCCGCTTTTCAAACGCTGGCTTCCCACCCTCCTTTTTAAGCAAAATTTAACTGTATCAGGGGATAAGTAATCATCATAAACAGTCCATATTCAGATAATTTATATGATTTATTCATCAAATATATAACCTGAGGTAATACATTAAACTATTAACGTTTATATTTTTCGCTTTGAAACATTGTATTCCTGCAGAATGACTTATAATAGTTTGTTATGTATAATGATTTTAAACACAACGTTTTGGTATGATTGATTATGATACAGGTAATGGTTAAAAGCATTTGAGATCTATTTTGCTGATATGAGACGGGCAATGATAATGGCTGAACATAGATAATAGATAAATGCCTAAATTAAGTGAAATAAAACACCCCCTATGCTCCGTTCAAACGATGCATAAGGGGTGTTTTATTTTAGAGTGCGGGTATTGCGGGTATTGAAACACCATAAACCACCATACTGATAAGCGATTTCAGGAATTCATTGTTCCTTGACATCTTCTGTCCGGCGAGCCGGTAGCATTCAGCCGGATACCCTCCCTTAGGCTTGAGGAGCCGGTTCATTCAGGAGGGATTTTATCTGTTCAACATCAATGCCGCCTGCCATCCTTGGTTCTCCTTGGATAAAGACAAAGGGAAATGAATAACCCATCTGTACTAATTTGTTTAAGGTGGCGTAATCGCCTAGCCCTTCCGAACTGGTATCCGTGTATTTGACCTCAATTTTATCCCCGTAGCTCTCCTTTAAGGATTTAGCCAGGTCAGCGGCAGACTCTTCCGGTGACACCTGCGGGCCGCAACCGCTGTCGGCGCCGCAACCCGAACAGGAACAGCAACCGCCCGATATGCCATTAAAAACTTCTATTAAGATTTTTTCAGATTCCATGATAAATCCCTCTCCTTATTTTCCTTTTTTAAGGCTCATTTTAGAAAATTGCATTTAAACGCACCTTTAGATACCTGAAACTTAAACTGTGCTAAAATACAGTTTTCACGCCTTAATACAGACTTTGCACGATGCTACTCATGATGATGCTACTTTGAAACTCTAGTTAATTATAAAATAACAAGAAATTTAAATAAAGTGGTTTTTGTATTATTCCCCGGAAATAAAGACAAAGTTAACTATTATCTTATTCATAAACTCGATAAACGCAATGCGGCCCATACTTTATATACAACGAAGCTTAACGTTGCGTATTATTCAGCCAGTACCTGGATAATCTGCGGGATCGCCTGACAGGCAACATCGGTTTTAGCGCCGCCGCTTAAGACCCATAAAACCGGTCGGCCTTTTGCATATGCTTTCACTTTCTGGGCCAAGCCTGGATAAGCTTCGTCCGTAAGCGCAAAACCGCCGTAATCTGCAGCGTGGGAATCATGGCCAAAAATTATAAACATCAGGTCAAATTCAAAATCCTGCGACAACGCCCGGTCGATTACGCCGACAAATTCCGCATCCCCCGCATTATAGGACAATCCGTAATCATAGTTGTGCAACTTAGGATCCAAGTCATCTTTGTTTCCAGTATACAGGTTTAGATGCACTACCTTTGCGTCATGCTCAAAAAATTTGCGGGTGCCGTCCCCGAAATGAGGATCAACATCTAAAATCAAGAATCTTTGTTTGCCCAGCTGCCGCAACTGCTTAATGGCGGCGGCCACATCATTTAAAAAACAAAAACCCCAATATCCGAAGGGGCTGGCATGATGTCCGGCCGCGCCCACAAAAGCAAAGCCGCTCTGGTATTTCCCGGCAGCCAGTTGTTCCGCAGCCTGGACTACCCCGGCCAGGGACAACAGCGATACTTCATAATAACCCGAATCTTTGACGTCCTTTATATGCAGAACGTGATGCAGGTCTTCGGCCAGTTGGCTTATTTCCGGTGTTGCTTCTGGGGTCCAAACTTGGACTGCTCCTTCCCGAATCAGTCCTTGTAAAGCCTTAAATGCCGGTTTAATTCGATATTTTAAATAGGGGTAACCATATGCGCTAAAATCTTCGTGGTAGGTTACCAGCACGGACATTTCTCTTCCCCCAACCGATAATCTTCATAGTTGCTAAGCTAGTTACCAAGGTTAGTCTGTACTTCGCCATTTTGCACAGATATCCTTTTTTAGATATTTACCTTGATTATTATTTAAGAACGATAAATTACGCTGTCCACTCAGTGGACAAATGAATTAAGTCCTAAAAGACATCAAGATCGATTTTTCCTGTTTTAAAAACATGAAAAATCAATCATGTTATTTATAACTGCACACAATATAATGCATTATGCATATAATTAATCAACCGGCTAAGTCTTCCACTGCCTGGAAAAGGGAAAACAAAAAGAATCGGCATCTAAAATTAATTCCCTTTGTCCCCTCAGGGGACAAAGGGAATTAATTTTAGGGTTAAAGTGATCCTTATTTAACACTATGGTAGGGGCATTATAGAATTTAAATTCCAATTAAAACCCCATTCTATCAAACCTTTTCCTTGGTTTAATCCAGCCGGGCTACGTTTGCTTAGCTTGCTAAACTAACTAAGCTTACTTACTTAGTTTATTTCGACCCTTATTCCGCGGTTTTTGGCCGGCTCGGATTTTGTCATCCGAACTTCCAAAACTCCATTGGTAAACAGTGCTTTAGTTTCTTCGGGAATAATTTCTGTCGGCAAAGGCAAAACTCGGTGGAAGCTGCCATAATACCGTTCCCGGTGAAAATAGTCATCTTCGTTTTGCTCAGTTTCCCGGCGCATCTCTCCCCTAATGGTTAAAGAATGTTCATCCGCAAGGATCTCCACGTCCTCTTTGGTTACCCCCGGCAGTTCCGCGTGGACAATTACCTCAGTATCGGTTTGATAAATATCCACCCGCGGCCCGGAACGGAAAAAATCCCGTCCCGCTTCTCTAATGAAATCAAAATCAAAGAAACGATCAAGCTGCCGTTTAAAATTGGACATTTCGCGCATCGGTTCCCGACGCATCAAATCCATATAAGTTCCCTCCTATCCAGTTCCTAAATTTATTGCTGCTAGACGGTGCTACCAGCAGGGCATGACTATGGTTATAATCATAGATTAACCTGGACAGGCGGTATATATGCAGACTATGCATACTGACCGGGCCTAAGGCTCTTAAACCTGACGTACTAGACGCACTTGACGTACTAGGCGCAAGGAGATATCAATATTAAAATCTAACGTACCAGCGTTTAAAACGAAACTAAATAAACACAGACAAGCATACGCTCTTTTTGCCTTAAATAATCAGCTAATAATCAGCCGTTTTTCAACAAATCAGTTGAATGATCAGTGTTGCACCTGTTTTGAACACTGATCATTCAACCAGATCATAAGCATTATCCGTCATCTTAAGATCTTAAGCGTTATCCGTCTCAAAGGTTGAGGTAACAGTCATGGTTAATTCCCCGACCGCGGCCTTCAGGTTTACTACATCGCCGGGTTTAAGTTCGCCTTTGACGATCATCCGGGACAAGCGGGTCTCCACGATCTGCTGCAGGACCCGCTTTAAGGGCCTCGCTCCGTAAGCCGGGTCATAACCCTCGGTAACCAGATAGTCGAGCGCCTCTTCATCCCACTCTAAGCCCATCTGCAGGGTCTCCTGCAGCCGGGCGGCTAGCTTTTTCAGCAGGAGCACGGTTATCTGCTGTAGCTGTTCGCTCTCTAAGGCGTGGAAAACGATGGTCTCATCGATCCGGTTTAAAAACTCGGGTTTAAAGTGCTGCCGCAGCAGCTTTAAGACGCCCTTTTTCATCTCGTCAAAGCTGCCCCCGCGGCTTTGGAAGTCGAGGATTTCCTGACTCCCGATGTTCGAGGTCATGATGATAATCGTGTTCCTGAAGTTTACGGTCCTTCCCTTGCCATCAGTCAGCCGGCCATCATCTAATAGCTGTAACAGCACATTAAACACATCGGCGTGCGCTTTTTCGATTTCGTCAAACAGGATTACGCAGTAAGGTTTGCGCCGGATCGCTTCAGTCAGCTGCCCCCCCTCGTCGTAGCCGACATACCCGGGCGGTGCCCCGATTAACCGGGCAACCGTGTGTTTTTCCATGTATTCGGACATATCCAGGCGCACAATGTTGCGCTCGTCATCAAAGAGCGCCTCGGCCAAGGCCCGGCTCAGTTCAGTTTTCCCTACCCCGGTGGGACCCAAAAAGATGAAGCTGCCCACCGGGCGGTTCGGGTCTTTCAAGCCGCTGCGGGCGCGGATTACAGCGTCAGCTACGGCGGCTACAGCTTCATCCTGGCCAATGACCCGCTCATGCAGGATTTCCTCCAGGTGAGCCAGTTTCTCCTTTTCGCCCTCAATCAGTTTGCTGACCGGAATGCCGGTCCACCGGTTGACCACCTTGGCGATATCCTCTTCGTCCACTTCTTCTTTTAGGAGCGTATTGTAGCCTTGGTTGTCCTGGTTGCCGGCCAGTTCCGCCTCTTCCGCTTTGAG
>CAYXHK010000055.1:0-10795 GCA_964464665.1 uncultured Syntrophomonadaceae bacterium | reverse complement strand
GATGAACAGAGGCTGGTTCATTCCGACCCAATCAACATGCAGATGATTGGTGGTCATGATGGCTGCGGCCGTGGTGTTATACTCATTAGCTAACCCCCAGATGGTCTGCCCGGATTTAACGTGAACCAGGGCTGTTCCTTGGGGGATAGTCCAACTTGCCTTGGCTGAACTAGGCGAAGCGGGCGATGTGGGAGGGGCAGGCGCAGCCGGAGAAGGGGCCGGATTGGGTGAAGTTGCGCCAGCTGGGATTAAGAGGATTTGATTTACCCAGATCTCGGTTGATTGCAGGTTGTTGAGGCTCATCAGCTGGTTGACGCTGATTCCATACTTTTTACCGATCAAATACAAGGAATCTCCAGCACATACTTTATATTTTGTATAGGTGGCATTGTTATCTGGAATCGAAGGGGAGGCGGCCGGTGCCGCGGTTTTCGGCAGTTTTAAAACCTGTCCTACTAAAAGCATATCGGATTTTAGGTTGTTAATCGATTTAAGCTGCTCCACGGTTGTGTCGAACCGTTTTGCAATAAAATAAAGGGTGTCATTGGCTTGCACCGTGTACGTGGATTTGGTTGACGAGGAGGGGACTCTTAAAATTTGGCCAATTTGCAGATTGGTTTGGGTAAGATTGTTCGCCGTCATCAGTTCTTCGACCGTGACCCCGAAGTGCACCCCAATCAAATAGAGGGAATCTCCAGCCACTACAGTATAATTCTGATAGGTGACTTCAGCAGCCGCCGCAATTATTGGACTTTTTAGAGGGCCATAGCCCCCTATGGTGGTAACCAGAAATCCTAAACCGGCGATCATTAATCCGCGTTTGCTAAAGCTGATTTTATCCCAGACCATATAATCCTCCTTAAAAATAGATGAAAAAATAACCCAAACTGCTACATTCATCCCGTTTGTAATATTAATGGGAAAATTGTAGAAGTTTGGGTTTTATATTCTTGATAAACTATGGAAATCCTTTAGGTAATTTGTACCACCGGCTGGGATACAATCGCTGTCTTGGCAAAAGCGACCAGTTTCTCGGTTAAGGATCGATCAATGAGTCCGCTTATGTGACTGTGCGGCACCCGAAGGATGGGAGGTTCTCCCCATTCTTTCCACCACCGTTCAATCCAGATCGGTTTAATTATTTGGTCGTACATTCCCTCCACAAATAAAATGCGCTCCCGGTCAATCGCCGGCAGATAGGCTGACGGTTCTGCCAGCTGCGATATGAATTGTAATTCCCGCAGATTAACCCCGGCCGCAAATATACGTTCTTTCATCGGTTGACAAAGCGTTGAATGTCGCATAGGTTTTTCCAGACAAGCCGCCGGCACCCAAAGCATACTATATTTTAGGCCTGGTTCGCGGGTGGTTATCAGGCCATTGATTAACCCGCCTAGACTGATGCCAAGTGTACCAATGGATTCTATGCCTTGGATTTGCAGCCAAGTAATTGCCTGGAGACATTCCAGTAAGGACTGCTGCAGGCCTTGTAGGCTTTTGGTCAGATCCGGGGTAAATAAACATTCTCCGCTAAAGCTGCCGGAGGGGGTGCGTTCCATATGGTAAGGCAGGGCTAAGACTAAACAATCAAAGCCTTGTTCGATAAAACAAACTGCAATGCGGCGATAGATGTAGTAGCCGCCGGATAACCAACCGGGAAGGATCACTAAGGTCGGCCGGGTATTTTCCAGCTTACCCGAGGCCAAGTCCAAGGGGTATTGGTGATAGTAGCGTCCCCAGACCAGCCGATTTTCCGGCTCTTCATTCGGGTAGGAATAACCGCTCTTAAAACAGATTTTTGAAGCAAAACCCCAAGGGTATTTATGTTCTGGAATTATTTTTACCTTAGGCTGGATCTCTGCTCGTGGGCAGTGAAAAAGCGGCAAGTCCCACAAATCAGTGGTGGTCACCTCTGAAACATTGTTTAACTTAAGATTATGGTGACGCGAGGCATGAAATTGCGTTTTGGTATAGCTCGTATAAACCAAATCCAGCAAATTAGCGATAAATTGATTCATTTACATAACCTCTCTGAACCATGTTTATGGCTGTTACGATAATCTAGCTAATTAGGATAATTATAACATTAAAACCTTAAGCTCAATACCCCAGTTACCTTTAAGCTACAAAAATCACAACTTGTAGGAAACGAATAGAATATGCTAAGATGATAAAAACTTAATATTTAGACTATTTTAGTTGTTTCTGAATAAAATTTTGTAAATTTTGCTGCAAAGGGGAGGGTGGATTCTGAAGAAGCGATTAAGTGAGATTCTTGCCCCCAAGCGGGTTGTATTAAGGGCTGACCAATCAGTAGGGGAAGCTATTGACCTACTTAATAATAATCAACTTTCAATAGCACCGGTAGTCGATACCCTGAATCGATTAGCCGGAATCATCAATCTGGAGGATTTGCTGTCCCTGGGATCGAATGAAAAACAAACTATTGCGGCTTCAATTATTCCGGATTGGAGTGCGGTAGCTGCTGACATCACCTTAGAAAGAGCGCTGATGGAACCAGGCTGTTGGTTAGTAGCGGTAGATGATCAGGGGTCACCTTTAGGAGCTATTTCAAAAAATTCCTTGATCGATTCGTTGATTGAGGTGTTTGATACTACCCTGAACCGGCTGCACACGGTAATGGATTCAGCGCATAACGGGATTATCGCTCTGGATAAAGAGGGCATAATTACTCATTACAACATGGCAGCCGAGGTAATGTTCGGATACCCCCGGGAGCAAGCGATTGGTCGGCACATTAATGAGGTTGACCCTGAAAGCACCCTGATGGATGTAGTCGAATCCGGGCGGCCGCAAAGAACCCAAAAAAGACAATTGCCGCGAGCTTTAGTCCTTACCAATCGCCGGCCGATTCTTCGGAATGGGGAAGTGGTGGGCGTGGTCGCCGTGTTTCAGGATTTATCTGAACTGGAAGCTGCCCACGACCAACTGCGGACGGTGCAGGAATTAAACCATGAGTTAGAAAGCATCCTGGAATTCTCCCACGATGGGTTGGCCATCAGTGATGATCAGGGATGTTTCTTAAGAGTCAGCCCTAGCTTTGGCAAGCTGCTCGGGATTCCCGCTGCCGATCTGGCAGGCCGTTCTGGTACCTCTTTAGCAGATGAAGGGCGCTTATTCATACCGGTGATCCAGGCGGTTATGGAACAAAGGGCGCCGGTTTCGATGACCCAGACTACCCCCAGCGGGCAGCAGGTACTGGCGACCAGTATCCCCGTGCTGGATGAGCAGGGCTTATTGGTTCGGATTGTGACTAACTTGCGTGACCTGACCGAGCTGAATGACCTGAGGGAGCAGGTGCAGCAGACTAATGAACTCAGCCGGCGCTACCTGCAGGAGTTAGAAGAGTGGCGAGCGCGTTTTACGGCGACTTCCGAGGTGATCGCTTCGAGTTTGATTATGCAAAGGGTATTGGAGTTGGCTTTGCACGTTGCGAAAGTTGATTCGACAGTGCTGATCACCGGTGAGTCCGGCGTCGGTAAAGAGGTAGTCGCTAAACTGATTCACCGGGTAAGTCCGCGCCGGGATGGTCCATTTATAGAAATCAACTGCGGAGCCATTCCGGAAACTCTGCTGGAATCCGAGTTGTTTGGTTATGAGCGGGGTGCTTTTACCGGGGCTGCCCGAGAAGGGCGAACTGGGATTTTTGAACTCGCCAATAATGGGACTTTGCTTCTCGACGAAATTGCGGAAATCCCCCTGAACTTGCAGGTTAAACTGCTTAGGGCCCTGCAGGAGCAGGAGATCTACCGAGTGGGCGGGACCCATCCGATAAAATTAAATGTGCGAATCATTGCTGCCACAAATAAGAACCTTTGGGAAATGGTGCAGACTCATGTCTTTAGGGAAGATTTATATTACCGCTTGAACGTGGTGCCTATGGAGATTCCGCCTCTGCGCAAACGCCGCGAAGATATTCTGCCGCTGGCCAACCATTTCCTGAAAATATGCAACGATAAATACGGGTACAAACGTCAGCTGGCGCCGGAAGTGTATCAAGTATTTGAAAGTTATGGCTGGCCGGGCAATGTGCGGGAACTGCAAAATCTTGTAGAACGATTAGTGGTTACCAGTAATTCGGAAATGATAACCGAGAAGCATCTGCCGCCTTCTATATTCAAGAAGGCTTTAGGCAGCCCGCAAGCGGTGCAGGTTTTTGGTTTAACTACTTTGAAAGAAGCCACCGAGACGGTGGAAAAAGAATTAGTCTCCCGGGCCTTAAAGGTGGGGAAAAGCACGCGCCGGGCGGCCGAACTTCTAGGGGTTACCCATTCGACGATCGTCCGCAAATTGAAGCAGTATGACGTTTCTGACGGTTTTTAAAATTACCAGTCTGGTGCATAAATGCACCGAGGTAAAAAACGTTTGCCGAGACAGCAACCCCTTGATTAAAGGGCACTTTACGCATTAGGCTAAAATGTCTGGAACGTTATCGTTCCGGATGCGAACGTGAACATTAGTACAAAAGTCTTCCTATTCATGCAAAAGGAGGCTTTTGTACTTTTTTGAGGCTCGGTTTAAGTGCGGAACACCTAGAATAAAAACCCTATAAACCTTATTCAGCAAGGGTTATAGGGGATTTGGAAACTTTAGATAGAAGGGGCGGATGTTTAAAGCGGAATTAATTATTGAGATTTTCCTTAAGTTTGGCGTAACTCTTGCTAGTCTATTAAATATAGAATTCTGATTAAAGAATTCTTAGGTGATAAGCAAGCAAGAAAGTTATAAATAAAATTTAGAGGAGGTAGGAGTCATGGCTTTAAAAACTTTGTTTTTTGTTTTCGTCGCTTTCTACGCCACGGTTAAGTTAAGTTTCTTTGTCGGCATTTATTTTGTTACCAAATCAATTGAACGCAAAGCATTAGCAGAGAAAAGCAAACGGCAAGAGCATAACCGTTTGGCCGAGCTTGAGCTGATCGTGGATAATTACGAAAAGAAAGAAAAAGCGTTTCAAAAAGATAAGGTGGAGTACGGTAGCCGCCTGCATAAATTTATTTCGTAATTTTTAATTTTAATTGTAATTGTAATTAGTTGAGTTAAGTTTGATTAATTATTATCTTAAATAAATACGGCAATTAACTTTCAAGTATTATTATTAAGATTATCAAGATTATCTAAGTCCCTAAGTCCAGGATATGTTTAATCTACTTAAAGCTAATAAAAACTAGTTTTAGTGTTTAACTATAAATTCGAAAAATACGTAACATTTAGGAACCAACTTGGTTTGTAATTGCACCAAGTGGAATGTTTATGCACCAATAGCTGAAAGCCTGATTATTAAGGGTTTTTGTTATGCTTTCCAAGGTAGCTTGTTTTAGTTGGAACGAAAATAAACCACTTATGATTGTACTTACGAGAACAAGTAGTCTATTCCGTGTTTTTAAGCGGGTAGAAGGCTTGTTCTTGATGTTTCTTAAAATTGCACTGGAATTCACAATGCCTATTGGGATTGATTTATTTCTAGCTTTAGCCATTGCCCTTTAATTTTTTTTTGCTTTTTTTTAGTTTCCGCAACGGCTGGCATACATATTGCATTTTATATTGTCAGAAAAAACTACCGATTAGGGGTAAAGAATATAGCGGGAGGTGCGGATTATGTTTTCAATGTCAGCGTTTTGGGTACTCATCGTATTTTATGTGGTTGCAAAGATTTGTTTCTTCAGTGGGGTCTATATTGTAACAAAAGCAGTAGAAAGACGAGCGATCCGCGAGAAGAAGAAACGGCTAGAAAGTTTTCGGCTTTATGAGATTGAATCCCTCCTGCGAGCCAAATCAGACAGCCAAAAGAATGCTCACAAAGACAAAGAACTCTTTGGTCTGCGGCTTAAACGGTACGTCAGTTAGTGCCTATAAAATAAATATAACATGCTGACCTGGTTGATGCCAACAAAGCATCAATAATTATTAGATGTATTTTTAAGAAGTTGACAGTTAAAGAATTAACTGAGAGGATTATAACTTAATAGCCATGAAGATATTCGAAAAAGGCTTGCGCAAGAGCCTTTTTTCTTTTGGCCGATTTCTGGACAACCAGACCTATAGAGAGCTATACTTTAACTAATGATTATTTTGACGGGAGATCACTAAAAATAAAACAAGCCAGAAAACAGAACTATGTGTCTTATTTATGCAGCATAAGGAGGTTTAAACAGTTGGATTGTGACATCAGTAAATGCAACAGCGGCTGCCCCTCAGCATCAACTTGCGGGATGAGTCAGCCTAAACCAAAAAACACTGGCCCTGTCCCTCAAAAATTAGCGACGAATGAAGCGAATGCGATTAAATACGTTTTAGCTGTTATGAGCGGAAAGGGCGGGGTTGGCAAGTCCTCGGTAACCGCGCTCTTAGCCTCGGAATTAACCCGAAAGGGGCATAAGGTCGGAATATTGGATGCCGATATTACCGGTCCGAGTATCCCTAAACTATTCGGCATCAAAGAAAGACCTAGTATCGATAAAGCGGGATTCTATCCCCCGGTCTCCAAGTCTGGAATCAAAATAATGTCGGTCAATCTGCTGCTTAAGAACGAAGATGACCCGGTTATATGGCGGGGCCCGGTGATTGCCGGAGCGGTGCAGCAGTTTTGGACCGAGGTTACCTGGGGAGAACTCGACTTCTTGCTGGTGGATTTGCCGCCTGGAACCGGAGACAGCCCGCTTACGGTGCTGCAGTCTCTGCCGGTCAACGGGATAATTATTGTATCTTCACCGCAGGATTTGGCGCACATGGTTATCCGCAAGGCCATAAAGATGGTTAAAAAAATGCAGGTGCCAATCCTGGGGGTAGTGGAAAACATGAGTCGCTTCAGCTGTCCGCATTGTGGGAAAGGTATTGAAGTGTTTGGCGGTCTGCCGGAGACCAAGGTTTACGAAGGGTTGCCCAAGCTAGGGGAAATCTCGCTCGACCCCACCTTGAGCAAGCTATGTGATGAGGGACTAGTCGAGTTTTATGTCAGTTCCCAAAACGCTGATCTAACGGAAAATCTGCTCTTAGAGATTAAAGCTAAAAACCCAAGTTAACGTTCTTAGAGTAATTATCCCTTGGGTTTAGCCTTCTAATTTATGATACTGCGCGACCCCGATTCGCATTAAGAGCAGGTAAAACAAAATCCCCAGCAGGCCGTAACTGATCAACATAAATAAGGCCGCATCCCGCAGGGTATCCAGGTATTTAATCACAATGAAGCTGATTCCTCCAGCCGGGATAACCGCGACCAGCATGGTGATGATAGAATTCAAATTCTGTTTAACCGCTTTTTGTTCATTATCCCAGTCCAGCTTGGGTCGAAAAATATCAATTAGCAGGCCTATCTCATTCATTGGAAAAAGTGCTACGAGGCTGACTCCGAAGATAAGGCTGATTAGGTCTAGAGGAAAGTTGAACAAAAGCGTGACCGCGAGCAGCAGCAGGACTAACCCGATGGCGCCGAAAAAAACTCCAGAGAGCAGTTTGGCCTGAATCTGGCGGGTATAAGGGATCGGCAAGTATTTAGACATAAAGAAATGGCTGCCTTCCCGGGACAGGGAGGTAGAAGTGATGGAATTGGCAACACCTAAAAATACGGTGATTCCGGATAAGGCCGTGAGCATAATAATTTGCGTTTTAACATTAGACGTTAGTTCTGCCCAGGGAATCATGGCTTCACTGTTGGGCAAAAGGAAAGGCAGGAGCATAAAAAAGGGCACCAGAAAATTTATCAGGATGCAGTTCATAAAATAGACCGGAGTACGGATCAGCAGTTTTATTTCTTTCCTCCAATAGGCCAAAAGGGGAGAAGAAACCCAGGATAACTGCCGCGTGAATTTACTATTGGCAGCTTGCCTGGAAGCCCCACGTTTAACCGAAACTCGACTGGCTCCGGCAATCCCCTGGAAATAAACCTGGCTGCCCACCAGCCAAACAATAGCGAGGGCCAGGACCGATACCCCCAGGAAAGTTAAGAAGTCTAAGAAAGCGCTAAGCGTTTGACTGTGCACCAAGGCTTTGGCCAAATAAATTGTCGTAGGGAAGATTTGACCAAGGAGATTAATTAAACTGTCCGGGTTGGTCAGCAAATCTTGGATAAACTCGGGGTTCGTCGGATCGGGCCCGGCCTTTTGAAAGAAATACTGGGTTGCCGCAGCCAGGATAATCACTAAGATTCCGCTGAGGATTTTAAACATGTCCTTGCCAAAATTAGTAAAGCGCATTACGAGTACCGACAAGAACAAGGCTAAAGCCAAGGGCACCAGCGGTACCAGCAAAAAGCCCAAGCCGGCGTAGATCCAATACATAAAAGGAGCGCCGCTTTTCATCCCGTAGATGACCAGGGGCGGTGCTAAAAAGGGTAAGGCAGTTAAATACTCGTAGAATAAAACTACGGAAAAACGGCCACCGAGTACTTGCCAGGCCTTCAAGGGCAGATACAGGAGCGCTTCGATGTTTTCCGCAAAGTAAAAGGTATTAATCACAAAAAAGATCCCAAAGTAAAAGATCATGGAACTGACTAATACAATCCCCAGGGTGAGGATGGCTCCCCCTTGGCCAATCGGGTCCAGAAGGTCGAAACCCTGGATCAGGATCCGAAAATAAATCAGCAGAGCCGGACCAAAACCTACCGCTATCGCTGCCCCGATACCTAAGATTTTCAGGTACTCCAGCTTATTTCTTTTTGCCCGCGTTCGAATGGCCGAGATGCCAAAGCTGCTGTTTAGTAAAACTAGAATTAAACTTTTTAATTTAAGCATTTTCTGTAAGCTCCAAGAAAATATTTTCTAAAGATTGATTTTCCCGAAAATGACGGTGGATTTCCTCCATAGTTCCCTGGAAAATCACTTTACCTTTATTGATAATCGCCATGCGGTCGCAGATTTTTTCCGCTACGTCCAAAACATGCGTCGAGAAGAAAACCGTATTGCCAGCGTCCGCGTGTTCCCGCATCATTTCTTTTAAACTAAAGGAGGATTTAGGGTCGAGTCCGGTCATGGGTTCATCCAGAATCCAGACCGGGGGTTGGTGCAGAAGTGCGCCGATCACGATAATTTTCTGTTTCATCCCGTGGGAATAACTCTGCATCAGATCCCCCACCGCAGCGGTCATATCAAACCGTTCCAGGAGTTTGGGGATTTCCTTTTGCCGGGTTTCCTTAGAAACCTGGTACATATCGGCCATAAATTTTAGGTAATCGCTGCCAGTCAAACGGGAAAACAAATTGGGGTCATCGGGTACATAACCGATTTGCAGCTTGGCCGCAATCGGCTCCCGGCGGATATCGGTTCCATTGATTAACACTTGGCCTTGATCTACATTTAAGATGCCGGTCAAGATCTTGATTAAGGTAGTCTTGCCGGCACCGTTAGGGCCTAAAAATCCAAAAATCTCACCGTTATTTACGGTTAGATCGACTTGGTTCAAGGCTTTCAGGGCACCTCGGTTATAACTTTTCGAGACTCCGATAATTTCTATCATAAAGTTTACCCCCCTAAACACATTGTAGCAGAGTAGTTTTTATTAAACTATCTAAAACCATTATTTTCTATTTGGTATAATTATAGTATTCACGGAACAGGCCGGCTCAAATCGGTGTATCCTGGTATAATATTTAAGCAATTTATGTTAATATTACATTAATATCCCAACCGCAGAGCAAAGTGGCTAACAGGCCCGGGACTATAAAATCTCGGGTTGAGCAGTATAAACAGTATATTTTTATACTGAGTTCTCACAGCTAGGAAAACAGCATGTCCTACGAAAAAATCCAAAAGGCGGAAAAAGCGCGCAGCCTGATCGTCAAAAAACTGAGTCAGACTCTGGAGTTGACTTAAGCAAATACTAAAGCAGGACTAAAACAAATACTAAACGGAAGCAAAGATAAAATCCAAAGCAGTGAAATGGAGGAAGAAGCTAAAATGATTGATCCCCGAATAAGCAAACTAGCCCAAAACCTGGTCAATTATTCCTGCCGGGTTCAGCCTAAAGAAAATGTGCTGATAGAAGCGATCGGACTGGAGGTGCCTTTGGTTAAGGAACTGATTAAGGAGGTTTACCGGGCGCAGGGAGTGCCGTTTATTTCCATCAAAGATAAAGCCGTAGACCGGGCGCTTTTAATGGAGGCTACAGTGGAACAGTTGCAAATGATGGCTAAGTATGAATGCGACCGAATGCGGGAAATGCAGGCATATATCGGTGTTCGATCCGGGGATAACGCGGCCGAAATGTCCGATGTCCCGTCTGAAAAAATGGAGTTCTACACCAAATACTTCTCGCAGGAGGTGCATACTAAGATACGAGTGGCTAAGACCAAATGGGTAGTCTTAAGGTATCCGTCACCCGCTATGGCCCAATCGGCCAATACGAGCACGGAGGCTTTTGAAGACTTTTACTTTGCTGTCTGCAACTTGGATTACCAAAAAATGTCTAGGGCTATGGACCCGTTAGTGCAATTAATGAATCAAACCGATAAGGTCAGAATTGTAGGTAAGGGTACAGATTTGTCTTTCTCCATCCGGGGTATATCCGCAGTTAAGTGTGACGGCAAGCGCAATATTCCCGATGGGGAGGTTTATACCGCCCCGGTTCGAGATTCGGTAAACGGATATATAAGTTACAACACCCCTACGGTATACCAGGGGGTGAATTTTGAAAACATCCGGCTGGAATTTGCCCAGGGCCAGATCGTACAAGCCACGGCTAGTGATACCGAACGAATTAATAAAATCCTGGATACGGATGAAGGTGCAAGAACCTTTGGTGAACTTGCCATAGCTGAATTGGAAAGAAGTTATAATCGAGGTTT
>CAYXHK010000054.1:6492-10836 GCA_964464665.1 uncultured Syntrophomonadaceae bacterium | reverse complement strand
CGCAGCAGGGGGAAAGCGTGCCGGCCATTGCCCACGCCGTAGTAATTGAGGCGCGACCTTAAGTTAAACTATGGATTTTAGTAATCAGCCTAGTCAATTAATCATCCTGGTCCGCGCTCAGGTAATTAACTGGATAATTACCCAGATAAATTATCCTTGAGAAATAAAATAGCTTCAGCAGCGTTCCAAGGTCGGACATAGTTCAACAAAAGCACAGACAGTTTAACAAAACCCCAGTTTCGCTGATGTTTAGGATGAAGACAACCGTTTGACCTAGCTTTAACGTAATTAGCATAAAGCAAAAATAAAAAAGCGGGGAGGAGCAGGTATGAGTTCCTTAGTGATGGCTTTTCTCGTGGGCGGAGTTTTGTGTGCGGTCGGGCAGATGACTATGGATTTAACCCGGCCGGGTATCACGCCAGGGCACATTTTAGTCGGCTATGTGACCGGGGGCGCGATTTTAAGCGCCATCGGCCTGTATCAGCCTTTGGTTGACCTGGGCGGGGCCGGGGCGACCATTCCTTTGTCCGGGTTTGGGCACAGTCTGGCTCAGGGGGTTATTGCCAGCGTAAAAAACGACGGTTTGCTGGGCGCTTTCAGCGGCGGAATCCAGGCAACCGCCGTTGGTATCACGGCTGCGATAGTGTTTGGTTTTACGATGGCGGTGCTTTTTGATCCCAAAGGATAAGGCATAAGGAAAGAAGATAATACGGGGCCGAACGATCTTTGCGGAATAATCTTTGAGGTTTTTTCGATCTTAAAGGACAAGGAAAGAGAGGGGCGGGCAAAATTCCAAAGTGAGGGGCGGGCAAATCCCAGAAAGGAGGCATAAGCATGGGCCAGGGCGCGAATATCAAGTTCAGTCGCCATTATGAAGACAATGTCAGCTTTCTCAAAGAAGAACTCGGGGTGGGGGAAAGCTTTGACGCGGTTTGCCGGGAATTTCGAATTGCCGGAAAACCGGCTGCTTTATTTTTTATCAGTGGTTTAGCGGAACAACAGCCGTCCACGGAGGTGCTTAAACGGCTGATGCTCCTGGAACGGGAGGATGTACTGCCGGATACCCTGGACAAATTGATGGAAGAGGGGCTGCCGCATTATCAGGTGCAGGCTGTAGAAACCTTTGACGAAGCGATTGGCAACATTACAGCCGGGTTGCTGGCGCTGGTGGTGGAGGGCATGCCGCGCTGCATTCTGGTGGATGTTCGAAAATACCCCTCCCGGGAGCCGCAGGAATCGGACATTGAGCGGGTGATCCGCGGTTCCCGGGATGGATTCAGTGAGACCCTGCTGGTTAATGCCGCGTTGATCAGGCGCCGCATCCGTGACCCGAAGCTCAGGACGGAAATGATTCAAGTTGGGAAGCGGAGCAAATCGGATATCTGCATCTGTTACCTTAAGGATATAGCCAATCCCGGTTTGGTCGACCTGATCAGGGAACGGATAGAAGAAATCAAGATTGACGGCCTGCCCATGGCGGAAAAATCGGTGGAGGAACTGATCACTCAAGACAATATCTGGAACCCATTCCCTCGGGTCCGTTATACGGAACGCCCGGATGTGGCGGCCGTGCACATCTTGGAAGGCCACGTCGTGGTACTGGTCGATACCTCACCGAGTATCATCATTGCCCCAGCTACCTATTTCCACCACCTGCAGCACGCGGAGGAGTTTCGGCAAAGTCCCGCTCCCGGGGCTTATTTGCGCTGGATAAGGTTTGCCGCGGTTTTTGCTTCTTTAGTCTTGGGTCCTTTATGGCTTTTGGCTGCTCTGCACCCGGAAATCCTGCCGCCGGCTTTAAGTTTTGTGGGGCCTAAAGAAATGGGCGTCATTCCTTTACTGATTCAATTTCTGGTTGCCGAAGGGGCTCTCGATATGATGCGGCTAGCCGCAATCCATACCCCCACCCCGCTGACCACCGCCTTGGGCCTGGTTGCTGCGGTTTTGATCGGGGAGGTGGCGGTAGAAATGGGCTTTTTAATTAATGAAGTAATCTTATATACAGCTATAACCGCGGTCGGAACTTTTGCGACACCCAGCTTTGAATTGGCCATGGCCAACCGCTTGATTCGGATGTTCCTTATTTTAATGGTAGGCTTTTTCGGGGTTACCGGCTGGTGGGTAGGGGTAGCGGCTGCTTTATTGTTAGTGGCGGGCACCCGCAGTTTCGGGGTTCCTTACCTGTGGCCGCTGATTCCGTTTAACTGGCAGGCTTTAAGAACGATTTTAGTCCGCTCCCCGGTGCCGATCCAAAACGTACGGCCCACCTTCCTTAAAACCCTGGATCCGGTGCGCCAAACCCCGGCGCCAGCCCGTAAACCGAGGGTCAATCGAGATTGGCGAAAAGGGAATGCGTCAGTTGAGTCGCGCTGTAATAACGAAGAGAAGAATAAGGGTGAGGGCAGATAAGAATGAAAGCAGATAAGGATGGGGTCAGATAACGTTGAGAGCAGATAATGATTAGGGTATTAGAAATGCAGATAATGGCAAGAATACCGATGAATAAGGGAGCCAGACAAACAATTTAGTGTGGATAATGTGGAAGCCGGACGCAGAACCGAAAAAATAAAACTCAAAAATAAACTTAAAATAAAAGTCGTAATATAAGTCGAAAATAAAACTTAAAAAGTCAAAAAACCGGACCAGAAAACAATTGGATAACTAAATGTGGAGGTCAAACCTAAATGGCACTTCGTGTGGGTATTCCCCGGGCGCTTTTTTACTACTATTACTACCCCCAGTGGGAAACTTTCTTTTGGGAACTGGGAGCGGATACGGTTCTTTCCTCTCCCACGCATAAAGGGATTATTGAAGCTGGGGTCAGGGCCGCGGTCGACGAAGCCTGCCTGCCGGTAAAGGTTTATTACGGGCACGTTTTGGAATTAGCCGAAAAGGTCGACTACCTATTTTTGCCCCGGTTGGTCAGCGTGGAGCATAAGAGTTATATCTGCCCTAAGTTCATGGGCTTGCCTGATATGATCAAGTCGAGTCTGCCTAAGCTGCCCCCCATAATTGACCTGTGTGTAGACCGCAGCCGGGATGACCGGCGGTATCAGCGGGATTTGTATCGCGTCGGGAGGATCTTTACTAATAATCACTGGAAAATCAAAAGGGCAGTCGAAGCTAGCGAGGCGATGCTGGCGGATTATCGGCACCTGCTGCAGGAGGGTTGCCTGCCTACTGAGGCTTTGGGAAAACTTTATCCCGGCTGCCCCCCGGAAGTTGAGGAGGCTCGGGGTTTAGAGCCAGTCAGGGAAGTAGAGCCGGCCTCGGATTTAGAGATCACCCGGAAATTAGAGCCGGCCCGTGGTTTAGAACTCAACCAGGGGTCACAGCCCTCCCAGTGTTTAGAACCGGCGAGTTTAAAAAAGGCGAGTGGTTTAAACGCCCGTCGCAGCCCTGTCCCCGCAGCCGCAGCGGCGGATGCGCATCCCATAACCATTGGTTTGTTAGGGCACGGGTATACCATTTATGACGAGTATATCAGCCGGCAGACCATCCGCAAATTAAGAGAAATGGGCGTGAACGTGGTGACGCAGGACCTTTTAAGTCCGGAAGCGATTGAAATAGGGGCCAGCCGGCTGCCCAAGCGGATGTTTTGGAGTTTGGGCAAACAGATTTTAGGCGGGGCTTACCACTTCTTTGAGCAGCGGAACGTGGACGGAATTGTTCATTTAGCCTGTTTCGGGTGCGGCCCCGATTCCTTAGTCGCCGAGTTAGTGGAGATCGAGGCGCATCGGCGAAAAGATCTGCCCTTTATGATGCTCACCGTGGATGAACACACCGGGGAGGCGGGAATCATCACCCGTTTGGAGGCGTTTATTGATATGATCCGCCGGCAGCGGGCGGCCTATCTTTGGCAGGAGGTTCCGATATGAAACAGCGGCGGGTCACCTTTCCGCATATGGGGAATATGGATATTGCAATCAAGGCGATGCTTGAAATTGCGGGATTGGACGTGGTAGTACCTCCGCCAATTTCGAAAAAGACCCTGAACCTGGGTACGCAGCACTCGCCCGAGTCCGCCTGTCTGCCCTTAAAGATCAACCTCGGGAATTTTATGGAGGCTTATGAACTAGGGGCAAATACGATTGTGATGTCTGGGGGCTGGGGACCTTGTCGGTTTGGTTATTACGCGCAGGTGCAGCGCGAAATCCTGCGGGATCTGGGCTGCGATTTTGATTTGATTGTCCTGGAAGCGCCGGATTCGAAACTGACCGACATTATTGGTCAAGTCAAGGATTTAGCCGGCGATTGTTCCTGGTGGCAAATCGGGCAGGCAATCCGCCTAGGCTGGGAAAAAGTTAAGGCTCTCGATACCTTGGAGATGACGGCAGCAAAGCT
>CAYXHK010000054.1:5233-6482 GCA_964464665.1 uncultured Syntrophomonadaceae bacterium | reverse complement strand
GTTAACCGTCAGGTAATGCAAGTAATTGACCGGGCCGCTGATCGGTCGGAGATTCAGGCTGCCCTGCGGGAAGGGAAAAGAAGCTTTGACCAGATAGATCTCGACTGGGACCGACCAGTCTTGAGAATCGGCTTAATCGGGGAAATCTATACGGTACTAGAACCGTTTATCAATTTGCATATCGAACAACACCTCGGCCGTTTAGGGGCGGAGGTTACCCGGGGGATCTATCTTAGCCAATGGGTCAATGACCACCTCTTTGGCGGGGTCTTGCGGGTGCAAAGCACCAAACTCTATTGGAAGCTGTCCGTTCCCTACATTAATTATTGGGTGGGCGGTCACGGCCGGGAAACGATCGGCAGCGCGGTGCATTTTGCGCAGCAGGGTTACGACGGGGTTATCCAAGTCGCCCCTCTTACCTGCATGCCCGAAATTGTGGCCCAGTCTGTCTTACCGCAGGTTAGCCTCGAGCAAGGTATACCGGCGCTCACTTTATATTTTGATGAGCATTCAGGAGAAGCAGGGCTGTTGACGCGGCTGGAAGCTTTTTTAGATTTGCTGCGCCGGCGGAAAAAACAGGCCTCTGCCGCGGGTTAGTCGGTTAGTAGATACTGCCAGCTTACTTTTCGACAAAATCAGTTTATAATTTTTAATGAATACCTTTTTAGTTTCGGACTAGGAGGCAGCTAAATGTCAGAAGAGTGGAAACAGCTCATGGCGCGAAATTTAGACCGGGATCTCGAGCTAAAAGGAATCAGTAACAGCGAGCGGGCGCGGTCCGCTTATCAGCAGTACCGCGGTGTAGTTTTTGGGTGGTTCTTGGATCTGGCTAAAGAGGTACAAAAACTCTCCAGGAATCCTCGGGCTGTCTTAATCGTAGAAGACGCGGAAATGATTACTGTAAGTGTGGGCACGGAAATGCTGCGTTTGCGAACTAATCCCTACCCTTTTTGTTCTAAAGGCTGGGGGAAATTAACGCTCACAGCGACTAATCAGCTGCCCATTAAGGAAGCTTTTTTGTGGAACAAGGACGATGATTTTGTTTGGTTATGCAACGCGGAATCCTTGTCTGACGACGCAGAATCGGAGGGAAAAGCGGAAACTGCTGCCCAAGGGCTTGAGCTTACTCCGGAGATTGCAGAAAACATATTTAAGATCGCCTTCAAAAAGTATTTGCAGCTTTAAGACGTCGAAATGGTATTAATTCAATTAAATGAAGGACCAAACCCAACGATAAAGCGAGTTCCAA
>CAYXHK010000054.1:0-5133 GCA_964464665.1 uncultured Syntrophomonadaceae bacterium | reverse complement strand
AAAACTAAACCGAGATTCAATTTTATTTTTTCGAACACTGACGATCTTCGACTAAATTGACACGCTTATTTCCCTAGGGTAAAATAAACTAGGCTTAAAATTACTAAAAAGTAAAGTCGATACCTCATCCGGCCGGGTGAGGTATATTCAGATGTTTACAGCGCAAAGGGAGGGTAAGGTTTGAAATTACATGGAACAATGGCGATTAACGAATGGGGACACCTGCAAATAGGCGGGTGTGACGCAGTAAAATTGGCGCACGAGTTCGGCACCCCTTTGTACGTAATGGATGAGGACGAAATTCGCCGGGTTTGTAGGGAGTATAAGGCCGCCTTCATTGATGCGGCCGGCGCCGAAGTAATCTATGCCAGCAAGGCTTTTATGAATCTGGCGATCTGCAGAATCATCGAACAGGAAGACTTAAGTATTGATGTGGTTTCCGGCGGTGAGCTGTATACGGCGATTAAGGCTGAGTTTCCGGCTTCGCGTATCTATTTCCACGGGAACAATAAACAGGTGGAAGAACTGAAAATGGCGCTCGAGTATCAGGTAGGGCGGATTGTCGTAGATAATTTTCGGGAACTCGACTTGTTGAATTACCTGGCCGGTCAGCTGAAGCAGCGGCCCCAGGTACTGCTGCGTTTAACCCCAGGGGTGGAAGCGCATACCCACGAATACATTCGTACTGGGCAGATAGATTCCAAGTTCGGCTTTACAGTGCCGAACGGTCAAGCCTTGGAAGCGGTGAAGCATTGTTTGCAGCTGCCTAATTTACAGTTTAAGGGGATTCATTGTCATATCGGTTCCCAGGTGTTTGAAATGGATTCCTTCGGTCATGCGGCCGAAGTGATGATGGAAGTAGCGCGCGATATCAAAGAGCAGACCCAGGCGGTAGTGGAAGAATTAAATCTGGGCGGCGGATTTGGCATTTATTACGCGGAGGGCGACCGGCCTTCGACTATCGCGGAGTACGCCCAGGCCGTAGTGGGGGCAGTGCAGCAAAGCGCCGCAGCCTTTGGTTTGCCGGTGCCCCGGATCATGATCGAACCCGGCCGCTCCATTGTGGGAGAGGCGGGGACTACCCTGTATACGGTCGGCTCGATTAAGGAAATACCCGGGGTGCGCAAATACGTGGCCGTAGACGGGGGCATGTCGGACAATCCGCGTCCCGCGCTTTACCAAGCGGTTTACGAAGCGGTGATTGCCAACCAGGCAGCTGAACCGCCGGCAGAAATAGTTTCGATCACCGGCAAGTGCTGTGAATCCGGAGACATGTTGATTTGGGACATTAACCTGCCCAAAGTGGAAACCGGCGATATTTTAGCCGTGCTTTGCACCGGGGCCTACAACTATTCTATGTCGATGAACTATAATCGGTTGCCCCGCCCAGCCGCGGTGCTCGTAAAAGACGGCCAGGCCGATATCATTTTGGAAAGGGAAACCCATGAAGACTTGCTGCGCAACGACCGGATACCGGAGCGTTTAGCGCGAACGGGTAACAGGTGATAAATACGCAAACGAATAGGCTGCGAGATGTGCCTAAATTTCTAAATTGTGTTAAATGAAACAAATCAGTGAGCTGGCGGTGAAAGGCGATATATACGCAAAAGAATAGATTGCGTGATGTGTATGAGGTTGTGTTAAATAGTAGGAATCAGTGAGCCGGCCGAACGAAAAATTAGGCCTGGTGAAGTGGAATGAAATAATTACCGGGGGAAAGCATGGAGATAATTGTATCGCATAATCATCTTGATTTTGACGGGCTGGCTTGTATGGTGGCGGCGCAAAGACTATACCCTCGGGCGGAATTAGTTTTTGTAGGCGGAATGTCGGGCAATGTGCAGCGGTTTATGTCTCTGCACAAAGACTCGCTGATTATCAGACGCCTTAAAGAGATTAATTTATCGGAAGTGGAATTAGTCGTAGTTGTAGACACCAATAGTCCCCGGCGTTTAGGGGAACTGGCTTCCTGGATCAGACAAAGCGAAGTGGAAATCCACCTTTATGATCACCACTCAGAGCCACTGGAACCGTTAAATGCCCAGGTGAAAGTTACGGATACCCTGGGGGCAGCCACTACCCTGCTGGTTGAAAAAATCCAGCAGATGGGGCAAAAAATGACGCGTTTTGAGGCAACGGTTTTAGCGCTCGGAATATATGAAGATACCGGCAGCCTTACTTTTACGACTACCACGGCCCGGGATGTGCGAGCCGTGGCTTACTTATTGGAACAGGGTGCCAACCTGAGTGTTGTCGCCAACTTCATTGAATTATCTTTTACGGATCAGCAAAAGGAACTATTTAACCGTTTGCTGTCTTCGGTCCGACATAAAAATATAAATGGAATTGATGTGGTCATTGCCTCGGCTAGGGATCGGGAAACCGTAGGCAATCTCGATTTTATCACTCACAAGCTGGGGGACGTGGAAACCTTAGATGCCCTGTTTACCGTAGTGGAAATGAGCAAGCGGGTTTATATCGTGGCGCGCAGCCGTACTGATTCGCTCGATGTCGGTGAGGTCTGCAAGGTATTTGGCGGCGGCGGACACCCGAAGGCTTCATCTGCGGCCATCAAAGGGCGCAGCCTGGAATCGGTGCTGGAGGAATTGGATTGGGTGCTTGACGAAAAGACCCAACCTCCCCTGGTGGCTCGCGACATCATGTCCACCCCGGTGAAAAGCATTTCGATGCATTTGTCGCTTAAAGAAGCGGATAAAATAATGCTGCGCTATGGGCATACCGGCCTGCCGGTTTTGGAAGAAGGCAAGGTGGTTGGAGTCATTTCCCGGCGCGATGTGGATAAGGCGCGGCTGCATGGCTTGGAACACTCGCCTGTAAAAGGGTATATGGCGCGTCAGGTTGTGTCCGTTCCCCCGGACACTCCGTTGTCGGAACTGCAGTATCAGATGGTCACCCACGACATTGGACGGCTGCCGGTTATTGATAATGATGAGCTGATCGGGATCGTTTCCCGCAGTGATATTTTAAGGACTTTTCACGGTCAGGATTACCCGGAAGATCATAAGCTGCTATATGATGTCGGTCCGGTGGCGAGCGAGCCCGGCTACTGGTTCAGTAAAAACTGGCGGGAAAAAATGCACCGGGAACTGCCGGGCGCGGTGATGCAGCTTTTAGAGACCGCGGGGAAAATAGCTGACGATTTAGGGATGTCGGTTTACGTAATCGGCGGCTTTGTGCGGGATCTCTGGCTCGGTTACCCGAATATGGATATTGATTTGGTGGTTGAAGGGAATGCCCCGGTCTTTGCTCAGCGTTTTGCCGAGTTTTTGGGCGGGGAGGTGCGCGTGCATGACCGTTTCGGTACAGCCATAGTCATCTTTCCGGATGGCGGACGGGTAGATATAGCCACAGCCCGGGTTGAATACTACGAGTATCCGGCGGCTCTCCCTTCAGTGGAACGCTCCAGTCTGCGTCAGGATCTGTATCGACGCGACTTTACGATCAATGCCATGGCGATTCAGTTAAACTCCCGCCACTTCGGGGGACTGGTAGATTTCTTTGGCGGAAGGCTCGACCTGGAACGCGGTCTCGTTCGGGTGTTGTACAATTTAAGCTTTGTGGAGGATCCGACCCGGATCATCCGCGCCATCCGGTTTGAACAGCGTTTTGGTTTCCGGATCGAGCTGCAGACTCTGCAGTTTCTCGAAGACGCGGTATACCGCGGTTTTTTGCGGGCCGTTTCCACTTCCCGCATCAAAGAAGAATTAAAAACCTTGCTCAGTGAAACTAATCCTTTGCCGGGCTTGCGCCGTTTGGCGGATCTAGGGGTTGCGGCGCAGGTTCTGCCGGAGGCAGAGATTAACGCGAAAACCTGGAAGAGACTTGCCCGGGTGCAACCAGCGCGGGAATTGGTGAGCAACAGCTTGTTGGACGCGGGTTTAATAAGCAAAACCGAATCCGAATCCGAATCCAAGTCAGCCTGGCTGGGGTACTGGCTGGTGCTTTTCCATGAGGTAGGGTTGGCCAGGGCAGTGGATATCAGCGTGCGGTACCATTTGAATCGTTTGGAAACCCAGGTAATGAGCATCGCTTACCGCGCTGAGGCGGAACTTTTACGACAAGCCCAGAGTCCCAAGGAGGTTAAAATGAGCACCCTGTTTAATCTGCTCAGCCCCTGTCCGGAGGAAGCTCTGGTTTACCTGCTGTCGATTCACGGTTCGAAAGCCTGGCAGGAGAAGATCCTTGCCTGCATCAAACTGCGCAGCCAGCCACCTACGGAGATTGGCGGACGGGATCTGATAAATCTGGGGCTCAGGCCGGGCCCGATCTTCAGGGAGATTCTCGACGAACTTCGGGATGCGCGCTTAGATGGATTAGTTGCCAGCCGGGATGATGAACTGGCCTGGCTTAAAAAATACCTGCCCAGAAGGGAGGAGGCCCGAAAATAAATGAACTTCGACCTGACTCATTGGCTGATGATTTTGCCGGGGATTCTTATCGGCTTGACCGTCCATGAGTATTCCCACGCCCGGGCGGCCGATCATTTGGGGGATTACACCTCCGCTTATGCGGGCCGTTTAACCTTAAATCCTTTAGCCCATATCGATTTAATGGGATTTTTGATGCTGCTGCTGGCCGGGTTTGGCTGGGCTAAGCCCGTACCCATAAATCCTTTAAAATTTCGGGGTAATATGCGGACCGGGGTGGCGATGGTTTCCCTGGCCGGGCCGGCCGCCAACGTGGTTACGGCGTTTACCGGAGCCTTGATCTTGTTTCTCAGTTTTCCGCAGGGAATCCCGGCGAACAGCTTAGCCGTACAGATGCTGCATGGCGTTGTTCAGATTAACCTGGTTTTAGCCATATTTAATTTAATCCCGATCCCGCCGCTGGACGGCTCGAAGATTCTAGCCAGCGTCCTGCCGGATCAGTACGGGGATACTTTTTTACAATTGGAGCGGTACGGCCCACTATTGCTGATCATCCTGGTTTTCAGCGGTTTTTTTGGAAAGCTGCTTATCCCGCTCTTAACCGTTTTTATGAGTGTGATCTATAGCAGCGCTGGCTGGATTGCACAAGCTATCCTGAGTTTCATCTTTTTTTAGTTCCAGCAGAAACATTAGGCAGCGCAAGTCTTTCCAGCGAAGGCGCTAAACTTACTGGAGGCTAAATTTT
>CAYXHK010000053.1:6482-10903 GCA_964464665.1 uncultured Syntrophomonadaceae bacterium | reverse complement strand
CGGCGGGTGGAGTCACGCTTTATTATGCGGCCGGCAAGCTTGAAAATGTAACGGAGCTGCTTATAGGCGTAGGCGGCCAGTCGGAAGAGACCCTTAGTTTGGGAGACTTGAAGGATTCGGACCAGAAGTACTTTCTGGCTTATGATGTAACGGAAAAAACGGGTGCTTCCGGTGGATCCAACGGCGGACTTGGACTGCGGCCTTTCTATAAGACTGACCCAGTGGTGACGGATCAAAATGCGGCGGAATTGTCGGCTTTACTTAATCAGCCGGGTGTGGACATGGAGCCATACGCTAAAAAATCTACAGACGGCGCGGGAGAAGAAAAGATTGAGCTTAAGGCGGAAGCTAAGCAAGCGGCTTTGGCAGCGGAAAATGGTTCAGTATTGCTGTTCAACGCTTCCGAAAATGCGACGGCCGCTGCCCTGGAAATCGGCAGTGAACTGCTGACGCTGATGCAGGAAAAAGCGATGTATCTGCAGTTAAATATGGCCCAGGGAGCCTATGTTATTCCGGCGGATGCCCTGGATCTGGCGGGGCTCGCGGAAATAGCCGGAAGTAATAATTTTCGGCTGCAGATCAGAATGAGTCCGGTGCTTGAAGAACCGCAGGAAAGTTTGATGTCTTCCTTATCGGATAAATACAGTTTGCATAGTGTTCCCCAGAGAATGGAAATTTTCTGCGTGGCCGGGGAAAGACAAGTTAAGATCAGTGAATTCTCGGCTTATATATTTAGAGACCTGCTGCTTAATACCCAGCTGATTCCGGCGCAGGGGACCGTCTTGTGCTGGGAGGATGGCAGCAACACCCCCCGAGTGGTTCCAGCCGTTTTTATTGAACGCAATGGCCAGACCTATGCCCGGGCCTACAGCTTGAGTAACAGCATCTACGGCGTTGTTTCCGGCAGCAAAACTTTTACGGATATGCAAAGTCACTGGGCGAAAACTGATGTAGAGATGCTGGCCTCCAAAATGATTCTGAATGGAAGAAGCAGCAGCGAATTTGATCCGAACGGCACGACAACCAGAGCTGAATTTGCCGCTATGCTGACCCGGGCGTTAGGTTTAAAAGACCAAACGGAGCCGGCAGTTCTTTTTTGCGATATTAACGGATCAGAGTGGTATGCGGGCAGTATCGGCGCTGCGGTCAAGGAGAAAATCGTTAACGGCATGGCTGACGGCACTTTTAAACCGCAGCAAAATATCAGCCAGCAGGAAGCTGTAGTAATGCTGGTCAATGCCCTGCATCTTACCGGGAGAAAAACCGGACTGGATACGGCCGAAAAGGACCGGATCCTATCCCAATTCAGCGACCAACCAGGTATCGCGGCCTGGGCTTCTCCTTCGGTGGCGGTGGCGGTGCAGGCCGGCATCATCCAGGGCCGGGATGACGGGAGTTTCGCGCCCCAGGATAAAACCTGCCGGGCTGAAGCCGCGGTCATGGTGGCTTCCTTACTGAGGGCCGCTGATTTTCTGGATGAGCGCAATGCGGTAACGGAAGAGGATACCATGACCGTACCGGCTGAAAAACCCTCGCCCGGCAATAACTACGACCAGGAGGGCAAAGACGGGACTATTGTTTTCAAGGGTTCTGCTTTAACCCAAAAACAGGTCTATAACCTGGACGAATTGAAGGCCATGACTGACATTCAAGTAAGCGCGTCTTATTTCTCCCGAGGCAAGGCCAAAACCGGCTGGGCGGCACAGCAGCATGACCAGTTTACCGGGGTGTCGCTGTATAAGCTGCTGCTGGATAAGATAGGTCTGAAAAGCTATCCAAACCAAATAAAGGTGGTTGCCAGTGACGGGTTTGTCAAAATTTTTACTATGGAAGAAATTTCGGGCTTATATATAGACGAGACGAGGCCAAGCGCTGAGCTGGAAATGATTATTGCCTGGTCGCAGAATAATGAGGATTACAAATATACGTCAAAACAGCCGTTTCGGATCGTAATGGGGCAAAAATATGAAGGGGATTTCAACCGGCAAAACTGGATTAACTATGTGCAAAAAATTGAGGTAGATTAGCCGTTCTCCGCGCAGCCAATTTTTTATATTTTTCATTGGTGGTTGTGCCTTATAGGCATGGGTGGTTATTCAGATATGCTTTTTGAAAATTGGCTGCTTATGGCTAGGTGAAAAAAGGAGTGAAAGCAGTGCGGGTTAAGGTTGGAATATGGCTTTTGATATTTATTTTGCTTTTGAGCATCGGGGGCTGCAGTAAGTCCGGCGACCAAAATACTGAATTATCCGGGTCTCAGACCAGCCTGGTTCAGGTCCCGGCAGAGGTTTTGGAGGCTGAGAAATCCGCGCCAAACGCGCCGGAAGAAGATCCGGCAGCTGCTGGCGCCGATAAGCTTGATGCTGATGGTAAGACCGAGGTTAAAGCCAATGAGGATAAGACCGGGGTTAGGTCCAATGAAGACAAGACCGAGGTTAAGGCCAGTGAGGTAAATGCCAAAGATAATGCCAGTGACGATAAAAAGCCGGCTGGCAGCGCTGGCGTCGAAGCCGCTGCTGCAGAAGGAAAAAGCGGTGCAGCAGCCTCGGCAAACCAGCAAGTGATCCCGGCGAAAATCGGGATCACCGGCGCCGGGGTTAAAACCAGCCAGGAATTTACCCTAAATGAATTAAAAAAGATGAAAAACCTCACGGTGTCAGCCAAGTATTATTCCCGCGGAAAAGAAAAGCCCGGCTGGGCCAAAGCCAGCCACAATGATTTTACTGGGGTGCTTTTATACGAGTTGCTGGCGGATAAAGTGGGTCTTACAGATTCGGCCAGTCGGGTAAAGATCATCGCTGAAGACGGTTATGTTCAGGTTTTTAGTCTTAAAGACCTGAAGGCCGATTATATTGACGAGACCGACAGCAGCAAAAAGCTGCGCATGATCATCGCCTGGTCCCAGGACGGCCAGGAATATGAGGCCAGCCAAGGAGCTCCCTTTCGCCTGATTATGGGTCAAAAGTATGACGGCGAGTATAACCGGCTTAAATGGGTATCCCTGATCTCAAGGATTGTGGTTGAATAGCCAGCCCGTTAGCAGACAATAAGCGGAGGAGAGGGCGAGCTATGCTGCAGAAGATGATGCATCGTTTTTCCACGTATGACTTGGTACTGATTGCCGTGATGGCTGCCCTGGGGGTCGCCACCAAACCAATTATCGTGCCGCTGGCCCACCTGATTACCGGCCCCCTGTTTATTCCAGGGGGTTCGCTGGCCGGGGGTCTTTACATGTTCTGGCTGGTGGTCGGGTTAGGTCTGATCCGTAAATACGGTACGGCGACCCTGATTGGTCTGGTACAGGCATTGATGGTTATAGGAACCGGAGTAATCGGCTCACACGGATTAATGTCTCTGGTGAGTTATACTTTGCCAGGCGTGGCGGTTGACGCCGGACTTTTTTTGGTCGGCAGACATAAGGCCTGCTGCCTGGTCTGTTGCTTTATCGGGGGGATGTTGGCCAACCTGACTGGCACCTTGACGGTAAATTTGATTTTCTTCCAGCTGCCGCTGATCCCCTTGCTGTTATCCATTTGTGCGGCTGCTTTTTCAGGCGGTCTGGGGGGCATTCTAGCCTGGCAGGTCTTGCAGGCTTTACGCAAGTATAAGATCGGTGTTGTTTTTGACTGCGGTAATCAGCCGGGGGAGCAGGGCCGGGAACTTGGGCCTGGGAAGTAGAACCCGGGAAGCAAGACCGGAAGAAGCGGAACCCGTGAAGTAGAACCCGGGAAGGTAAATGATTGCTGAATAGGGGGATGAGCCGGCAATGAGTGAAACTGCTTGCCAGCAAAAAAATAATAAAAAAACCTACGGGATTATCGCAATTATTCTCTTAGTCCTGGCAGTCGGAATCCTGTTTCTGGCATATCTGAACCGCCCCCAGGGGTCGATTCAGTCAGGAATGATCGGCATCAAAAGTCAGGGAGAGGTTATCGCGGTGTTGACCTTGCAAGATATCCAGGCTCTGCCCAAAGTGGAGAAAAAGGTGACGATCAATTCGGCCAGTGAGGGCAAATCTACGGATGTCTGGGGAGGAGCGGCGATGAAGGATGTGCTGGATCTGGCTGATCCAAAGCTTCTGCAAAATGCGGAACAGGTACTCACGCGGGCGGAGGATGGGTTTACTTCGGCTTTGACCCCGGAGGAAATTATCGCTCCCGATGCGGTGCTGATTGCTTATGAGCAGAACGGGGAATTATTGAAAAGCAAGGCTGAGGGCGGGCTGGGACCCTTTAGGCTCATTTTGGCGGAAGATCCGTTTGGCAACCGGATGACCAAATATTTGAATGAACTGGAGATCAAGTAATGCCGGCGGTGAAGGTAGAAGACCTGAGTTATGTTTATCCGGGCGGTCAGCCCGCATTGCCCGCAATAAAAGGGATCAATTTTTCAATCGAGGCCGGAGAAACTGTAGCGATAAT
>CAYXHK010000053.1:0-6472 GCA_964464665.1 uncultured Syntrophomonadaceae bacterium | reverse complement strand
CTGTCCTGTAAATAAAGTACCCTCCACCCACCGAACGACCCTGTGCCGGTGTTTGTGCGGGATCGCGCCGCATGTGCTGGGCGGGAGTATGCAGGGTCGGGTTCTGATCCAGGGCCGGGAGACGACCGCCTGCAAATTGTCCCAGCTGGCCGGTGAAATAGGGATGGTTTTTCAGGATCCGGATGTTCAGCTGGTGACCACTGCGGTAGAGGATGAAATTGCCTTTGCCCCGGAGAATCTCTGCCAACCACCTCAGGAGATAAGGGAAAGAGTCGAGGAGATTCTAAATTTGCTGGGTCTTAATCATATGCGCTTAAAAAATCCGACTATACTTTCCGGGGGGCAAAAAAAGCTGCTGTCACTGGGAGCGGTTTTGGCCCTTAAGCCCTCGATCCTGGTTTTGGATGAGCCGATGGCCCAGCTGGATGAAAAAGGACGGCGTCTCGTGAGCGACATACTGCTTTCTTTGCGTAAAGAAGGAAAAACGTTGATTATCGTTGAGCATGATGTGGAGAATGTTGATTTTGCTGATAAATTTCTGGTTATGGAAAAGGGTGAAATGATCCGATTGGATAGTCCAGCGGCCGTGCTGGCGGATACGAAATTTTTGCAGCAGCACCGATTGTATTTTGGCTGATATTTAGGGAGGCAGCGGATAAAAGGCTATGCCGGTCGGATGGCAGTCAGCTAATGATTGGAATGGCTTACGCTTTAATGCTCAAGGGACCGGCGGATAAAAACCGAGTTTTTTGAGGGCAGCTATATTGGGTTACAGTATCGACAAGTCAGGAACGCCGATCAGCCCCGCCAGGACATCTTGCTTAGCGGCCTTCGGGTACAGTATCGACAAGTCAGGAACTCTGCAAGGCTAGGCTAGTATTGAATCTGCCATCCTTCTATTCTTCATTTTGACAATTCTGGGTACCAGAGTGTGAGAGGGAAAGGTGTAAGATGTTTCGCGGTTTAAGAACCATTGCCATCGTCCTGTCGATTGTTTTTGTATTTTCGTTAAACCCTTGTTATGGATCGGGCAGTGACGGTTTTGATCCGTACTGCATCAGTGTTACTTTTAACGGTGACGTGGAAAGCAGCCGAGGTTTTACCTGGTATACGGACGCGCAATGCGCCAGCGATCTGCTTCTGGCCGAAGAAAACATAGACGAAGAAAACATAAACGACGAAGAAAATGTAGACGAAAATACAAATGAGGCAAATGTTTTTAGCAATGCCCGGCTTTACCAGGGCAAGAGTACCCCGGCAGAACGGCATACCGGCCGAAAACCGCTTGCAAAGCCGGTTGTCGTACATCGCTTGACCATTACGGATCTTAAGGCTGATACTGCTTATGCCTATAAAGTAGGAGATGCTGAACGGGGTGTCTGGAGCGCAAAGGGGACTTTTCATACTGCTGCCGCTGCCCCGGAGGCGGACTTCCATTTTGTTATGCTGGCGGACAGCCAGGGATACGATGAGCCAGATTTTTTACTGAGCGCGCAGACGCTGTGCCAGGCAATGCAAACCGTACCAGAGGCCGATTTCCTGATTCATCTGGGGGATTTCGTCCAAAGCTACGGCAGTGAAGACAGCTTTGAGAATTTTGCGGAGTGGCAGGTTTTTTTTGCGGCTGCCCAAACGGAACTGATGAATACCACCATTTTACCGGTTGCGGGAAATCATGATCAGACCCCGGGGGTTTTTAGCAGTCAGTTTGCCTTGGACAGACTGACGCCGGTCGGCGCCAATACAGATACGGGAGCTTATTATGCCGTGAATTACGGGAATACCTGTTTTCTCGTGCTGAACACGAATGAGGGCTACCAGAATGGCAATGGAAAAATAAGCGGGCAGCAAGTTGAATGGCTGAAAGACACAGCGGCTCTGGCCGACCGGCAGGGGGCAGAGTGGAAAATACTGCTGATGCACCGGGGAATCTATAGCTTTGGACGACATATGGACAATGAAGACATCATTGCTCTGCGCGCTCAGTTAGCGCCGCTTGTCAGCGATCTGGGTATTGATCTCGCTTTACAGGGCCATGACCATGTTTACATGCGTTCGGCGGTGCTGGCAAAATCAACATCGGGGCAGGTGGTCCCGCTGACTGGAAGGCCTAAACTCAGCAGCGAGGATTTTGAAGGCGAAATAATTGATTTTGCGGTGAATCCACCGGGTACGACCTATATAATCCCCAACGTAAGCGGCAGCCAGTTTGGTTCACGGAAAATATCCAGCGCGGTGCAGGTTTATCCGGAAGCGGTCTATGAGCCGGATGACAACGATGAACCAGTTTTTAGCGAAATTAAGATTGAGGGGAATCGACTTGCTTACCGGGCTTACGCCTATGACCGGGAAGGCGATGGAATGGTGAGGGAAATCGATCGTTACGCGATTTTAAAGGAGCAAAAAACCGAGGTCTGGCAGCCAAAGCTGTCGATAAATCCCAAAGTGGGCATGCTGGCAGCCACAATCGGGTTCGGGGAATCAGGGCAGTTCAGGCAAGGCTTTTGGCTTTTGCCCAGACTGTATTTCGGCAGCCAGTAAAGAAGCGTCACAGCTGGCAGCAGCGCAATCCTTGACCTGCATTTCGGTGCTCAAGCAAAAGAAGCTGCGCAGCCGATAGCCGGTAGCAGGCCGCAGACAACAGGTAGCAGGCAACAGACAGCAACAGGACCGCAGGCCGTAGGCCGCAGGCAACAGCAACAGGCAACAAGCTACAGGCAACAGGTGATTAATAAACCGGGAAGAAGTGGGAATATGCTCTTGGAGACCAAAAATCTCGGTTTTACCTACCCGAGAAGCCAACAAGCGGTATTGCAGGAAGTCAATGTATGTTTTAAGCCCGGAGAAATCGTCGCCTTAGTTGGAGACAATGGCTGCGGCAAGACTACGCTGACGAAGCTCTTAGTGGGCATCTTAAGGCCCAGCACGGGGCGTATCTGCCTGAGTGGGAGCGATATCCGTAAAATGAGTCTCGCGGAAATTGGCCGCCAGATCGGTTATGTTTTTCAAAATCCTGCGCAGCAGATTTTTTGTACGAGTGTGGAAAATGAAGTTGCTTATGGATTGACCAATATGGGATTGGACCGGGAAGAAATAGAGAGCCGGATAGATTATTACCTCGATTACTTTGAACTGTCCGGCTATCGTAAAGCTTTCCCCCAGAACCTGAGCCAGGGAGAAAAACAGCGCTTGATGCTTGCCGTTATACTGGCTATGCACCCGCGTTATGTAATATTGGATGAACCGACTGCCGGCTTAGATCTATACCGGCGCAAGCTTTTGGGGGATTATCTGTTAAGGATCAAAGCGGACGGGTATGGAGTTATTTTCGTAAGTCATCAGACTAAATTTATTGAAACCTATGCGGATTGGGTCATCCGCCTGGAGGATGGCCGGGCAATCGAGGATCAAAGGGGGAGAGAGCGGTGCGAGACCTTGATCCCCGCAGTAAACTGCTGATGGTCATCTGTATCTCTGTGCTGGCTGTCGTATTTCAAAACCCGCTGTTGCTGGTGTGGTTGCTTCTGTTCAGCATCCTGATGCTGTATTTGACCGGTTCGGACCTAAAAAGAGCCAGCCAGCCTCTGCGCAAAATACTGCCCCTGCTGGCAGTGCTTTTTTTGGTGCAGTGTATATTTACCAGACAGGGAACGCCCTTGCTGACTGTATACGGGGTTAAAATAATCACTGACGTGGGTTTGAACATGGGACTGGCGGTAATGCTGCGGATTATGATAATTATCATTTCAGCCATGATTCTGCTTGGCAACAGTGAACGGGATTTTTTGCTGGCCTTGGTGCAATGGAGGATTCCTTATGAAATAGCCTTTATGGTTATGGTTGGCCTGCACTTTTTGCCTCTTTTACGGGAAGAGGCCCTGAATGTGTATTATGCGGTGCAAATGCGGGGAACCGAGCTGCAAAAAATCTCTGCCGGCCAAAAGCTTAAGCTTTATACGCTGATGATGCTTCCGATAATTTCCGGTGCGATTCATCGGGCCGAACAAATGGCCACAGCCATGGAAGCGCGAGCTTTTCGGGCCTTGCCGCAGAGAACTTATATGCGAAAATTAAGATTAAAGAAGCTAGATTATTGTTTGCAGGCCGGGGTAGTACTTGCCAGTGCAAGTTTGCTGTGGCTGTACGTTATTTGACCTGATCACGTTTGAGAATCTCCGTTAGAAGGTTTTTATTGAATAGAAGGTTTTTGTTGAATTTACTCGGAGACAGCAAATGGATTAATAATGAATTAAAGCGGAATTAAAAATGAATTAAAACGTTAAAACGGATTAAAAAATAAAGATTAAATAAAAATAACGAATTAAGCCGATTAAAATATGAAACAACGGTTATATTTGAAACCGAAGGAGATCTGTAAACTGATGCATATTTTTCTGACTGGTGAAAAACAAGTTGGGAAAAGCACGGTGATTGCCAAAACCCTTTCTCTATTGAAGATAACGATATCCACGGGTGGCTTTAAAACCTACTTCGGTCCGGATCGAGGCGCCCCCGATCACCTGCTGTATATGAATTCGTTCACTGAACCAAAAATTTTCCGGGCGGAAAACGCGGTTGCGCGTTTTGGCGCGGGACATCCGCCCCAGGTCTTTACGCGGAAATTTGACACCTACGGTGTTGAACTGATCAGGTCTGCCAGAACCAGTTCAGACTTGATTTTGATGGATGAATGCGGTTACCTGGAGCGTGACGCACTGATTTTTCATAAGGAAGTTATCGATACCCTGAATGGCAGCACACCGGTTTTAGGGGTGTTTAAACTGGCCAGTAAAGGTTGGACTGATCGAATCAGAAATCATCCAAAAGTGAAGGTCTGCATGGTTACCAGGGAAAACCATGATTTTTTGCCCCAAATACTAGCCCAGCAACTGGTCCAGATACTCGTTGACACCCGAAGAGCTCAGGCAAGATAAGAAAAGGGACTCTTCGTCTGTTGCATTATTTATTATTCACACGAATTGGAACGACCGGCTGTTTGTTACTGCGAAAGTTGAGCGAATAAGCTTTCGATATTTGGCCATCTTTCAGTCAAATCAGAGGCAAATAACGTACACAAGAGAGAAAGCAGCCCGTTAAGGCTGCTTGATTCCGAGGTGCTTTACTAAACTTTCTGGAGTATTTGAGAAAAGTTAACATTTTCTTTTTCGGCCAATGTATTTAACCAAGCCGGAATGGTCAGTGTTTTAAGCAAGCTGGATAGATTAATTTCACTGTCAAGGTCCTCCTTACTGGGCAGACCGGAAATAACAATTAGCGGCAGTTAAAATTCCAGTTTGCCTAAAGAGTTTTCCATCCTCTGTAAGGCTTCCTGAATGCGTTCCACTTCCTGGGTCAGGGCGATGCGGAAATAACCATCCGAGCGTTCGCCGTAGCCTAAGCCGGGGGTAATTACGACGCCTGCTTTTTCTAAGACCAGTTCGGCAAAAGTGGCCGAGGTGAAGCCCTTGGGCACCGGGGCCCATACGTAAATGGTGGCTGGCGGAGCTTCAATGTTCCAGCCCATTTTGCGTAGTCCCGCGATTACCGTGTCGCGTCGGGTTTGGTAAACCTGCCGCATTTCTTCCACGCAATCCTGCGGACTGGTCAAGGCCGTGATTGCGGCGTACTGTACCGCTTGAAACACCCCGGAGTCGACGTTCGATTTAAAGCGGCCGAGTACGTCGATGACTTCCGGGTTTCCCGCAGCCCAACCGACCCGCCAGCCGGTCATGTTATAGGTTTTCGAAACTGAGTGGAATTCGATCCCCACTTCTTTGGCCCCTTCGGCCTGGAGGAAACTTAAGGGGGCTTTGCCGTCAAAATATACTTCGGTATAGGCTGCGTCGTGACAGACTAAGATGTCGTACTTGCGGGCAAAAGCTACGACCTCTTCGAAGAATTCCAGGGTAGCGGTGGCCCCTACCGGGTTATTCGGATAGTTGATAAACATCATTTTCGCTTCGCGGGCGATCTCCTCAGGAATCGCTTTCAGGTCCGGCAGGTACTTGTTTTCCGGCAGCAAGGGCATGGCGTAAGAATTGGCGTTGGCCAGCATTGCTCCGATCGAGTAAACTGGGTACCCGGGATCGGGCACCAGGCACAGGTCGCCTGGGTTTAAGTAACAGAAACTGATGTGGGCGATCCCTTCCTTGGAACCTAATAAGGAAACGACTTCAGTTTTGGGGTCCAGACTCACCCCAAAGCGGCCCTGGTACCAGTCGGCGACGGCCTGCCGGTATTCTAACATCCCAACGGAAGAAGGATATTGGTGGTTGGCCGGGTTTTGCGATTCTTCAATCAGCTTGGCGATTATGTGCGGCGGGGTTGGTCGGTCGGGGTCCCCGATCCCCAGACTGATGACGTCTTTTCCCTGCGCCTTGGCTTCGGTAATCAATTTCTCAATCCGGGCAAATAAGTAGGGGGGTAATTGCTGAATGGTTCTGGCAGCTTCCATTCTCTTAGGCAACCTCCT
>CAYXHK010000052.1:5338-11118 GCA_964464665.1 uncultured Syntrophomonadaceae bacterium | reverse complement strand
ATCACGGCCCGCAGCAAAGCGGAAACCGTTGCCGCCGCACTAGGGCTTAAATTGGGAAGGATCCTGCAGATTAATGAATCCGGGAGTTACTTTGAAGAACCGTTCCGCAACCTGAAGGTTCCCGCGATGGGCGGGATGGGAAGTGCCATGGATGCAGCGACACCTATCGAACCGGGTCAGATCAAGATCACCAGCACAGTCTCCATTTCATTCGCCATTGAATAATAATAATCGGCTTTAATGCTAACAAAAATAGAAAACAACCATCAAAAAAGAAAACAAGAAAACAAAGAAACAATACCGCTTTAGCTTAATTAAAGCGGTATTGTTTCTTTGTTTGTACTGCTATAATTTACCGATACTCGAATAGACCAGGGCAAAGACGGGATCCTGACCCGAAGCCAGTTCCGCCAGATTAGCGGGGGTTGTGTCCTGAGGGTCTTTATTGGGCAGCAGATCCAGCCCGGCATGCTCATACACATAATCGACCAGTCCCGAACAAACAAAGGCTCCTGGATGAACTGCAGAGACCGAAGCCTGCATGTTCTGTCCCAAAAGCTTCACCCCCAGGGTTATAAGTTTAATGAAGTCTAACCTGGGCGGACTGACTCTCAATTGTTCGATCACCTGGTTCATATTATTAATGTATCCCCCGGTCTTAGTTGAATAAGGATTCATCAATTCTTTATGTCTTAGTATGGCGAACGGCCGATTCATACTCTGCGGACCAACGGTAAATCCCAGGGAACCCATTTGGGCAAACTCGCCCCGTCCCACAGCCAGCAGCGTATGGCTCCAATTACTCCGGGTCAGGGATTTAATCATCTTGCTTAAGGGATCATCGCCTTGTACCAGGATAATATCCCCGTATTGAATAGGCATAAAACCACCCTCCATTGAAATCTTAGCTTATAGCATCATATTATTGTTTGCGCCAAAGTGTCCCAGTCCTTGGATAAACTAACCGTTTTTTCTAAGGTTGCTGTTCCTTTGCCAAAAACGAAAAAGCCCGAATGTAACTCACGCTTTGGGCTTTTCCCGTGCCGTTTAAATGGTAAATGGTATTTAATATATCAGGCTGTCTCTGATTGTTTTTATAAATTAGGGCAATCCCTTTAATCTAAAAGTAATAAGTAGTAAACTGAATACCAGAAATAAATATAAACCATTAATGTAACCATCAATATTTTTATTTATTTTATTTACATCAATTTTTTTAGGAGGGTCTTAACTTATGAATCTGGCGCAGCGCATTCAATTATCCTGCACGAAGTATGCCAAGCAGCAATTGATATATGATGACCAAATAGTTCCCTACGAAGAGCTGTGGGATACGGCGGCCCAAGTACGGCAGGCTTTTTGGGACTTAGGGGTCCGGCCGGGCGATCGGGTGGTCCTGCAGTTACCCAAATGCCTGGAGTTTTTATACGCCCACCTGGCGAACTTACAGTTAGGCAGTATCAGCATCCCGCTTAATCCAACCTATACCCCGGAAGAAATCGCTTACTTCCTGGCTGATTCGGGAGCCAAGGTTTTCATCACCGACCACCAGCAGGCCAGCTTTGTCCAACCTAAATCCGCGGCTTTCCCCGATCTGGAGTACGTGATAACCGTTGGTTCAAGTACTGGAAGCGTCAGCAGCGGCGCGGACGCACTTCCTTTTTCCAGCCTGCTCCCTCCCCAAAACCAAAACCAAATACAAAACCAAGGCCAAGGCCAAAACTCGAATCAGAACCAGATACAAAGCCTGGACCAAGACCAGAGTCAAAATCAGATACAAGACCAAGGCCAAAGTCAAGGTCACAGCAAGATACAAAACCAGAGCCAGAACCCAAAAGGGCCTTCCGCCGCAGAGGCGGGCTCCCCGGCCAAACCGACCGACACAGCGCTCATCATCTACACCTCGGGAACGACCGGACGCTCCAAAGGGGCCATGCTCAGCCACGAAAACCTGCTGACCACGATTGAATCCCTGCACACGATCTGGGGTCATTCGGATCAGGATGTCTTGCTCCATGTATTGCCAATCTTTCACGTTCACGGTCTTTTATTTGCCTTCCACGGAGCTCTGCACGCCGGGATGAAAATTATTATGCGGAGTAAATTCGGGCCCTCGGATACCTTAAGTTGTATCGAGCAATACGGCTGTACGGTATTCATGGGGGTGCCGACCATGTATCACCGACTGCTCCAAGCAGCGGAATCCGGCCAAGCGCAGCTTAGGACGATGCGGCTCTGGGTATCCGGCTCTGCTCCGCTGGCCGCGGTCACCTTTGAACAGTTTAAACAAAAATTCGGGCACACCGTCTTAGAGCGGTATGGGATGTCCGAAACCGGCATCAACACCTCCAATCCGTTAAACGGCGAGCGCAAACCGGGGAGCGTGGGTATGCCGCTGCCGGGGGTATCGCTTCACCTCGTCAGCTTAGACGACGCGGAAGTTCAGTCGGAAGAAACTGAGGAACACGTGGGACTGAAGGAAGTCGAAGAAACCATAGAAATCAGGGAAGTTCAGCCGGGAGAAGTTGGAGAAGTCTGGGTCAAAGGAAAAAATGTATTCCAGGGCTACTGGCAAATGCCGGAGAAGACGCAGGAATCTTTTAAGGATGGCTGGTTTCTGACTGGAGACCTTGGTTACCTGGATGCGGACGGATATCTCTTCCTGATTGGCCGTTCCAAGGATTTGATTATTTCCGGGGGCATGAATGTCTACCCGAAAGAGATTGAGGCAGTGATTGAATTGTCATCCGCGGTGGAAGAAGCGGCCGTGGTCGGTGTGCCGGATGCAGATTTAGGCGAGCGGGTAGTGGCCTATGTAGTAGCCAAAGCCGGGCAAGAGGTTGATCTGGCTGAGATTGCCGCCCTCTGCCAAGCCAAACTAGCGGGCTATAAACGACCGAAAGCGATTTATGCCATTGACCAGCTGCCCAGAAATACCATGGGAAAAGTAACGAAAAACCAGCTGCGCAACCGCGGCTTATAAAAGATTAAAGTTAATAATTAATTGCGCAGGCCGATTTATAAAAGTTTGAAGTTAAAGTAGTGAAATTAAGTTAATAAAACAAATAACCGCCTTCGCTGTTCAAGCTTTTGAAGGCGGTTTTGTCTGCAGTTTTAAAAGCCAGCGAATCGCTGGCTTTAATTGATTATTGATTTGCTTAAATAGATCACTCTTATTATATAAGCAGCTTGTTATAATTTCTAAATCATCTAATTTCTATATTTATTGACCTGGTTCCTTGATCTTTTTATCTAATTTCTAAACTTTTGGCCTAATTCCTTGATCTTTTTCTCCAGATACCCATGAAACTGGTTCTTATTCAGGGTGGATTTCTGGATGCTCGCCGACCGGTCCGCTGACTTGTCTGGATCTTTGCCGACAGCAGCCGAATCCGGGAGCGCATCAAACATTTTAACCTGGTTCTGGTTTAACATCTCCCCGGCCGGGTCGCGCCCTCCCCCGGCAACCGAATTTACTTCCAGGTAGTAAACCACCATACTCGTGTTCCCGGTCTTGCCGGCAGTGCTAAACCCAGACTTAACAATAACCGCGTAAACTACCTTTGGCTGGCCTTCACTTTTTAGCTCTAAGCGCACACCGCCTATCATTCGGCCGCGCTTAGTCCGAACGATTTTAGCAAACTCATCCATAGGAACCGCAAAGCGGTTAAGATCAACGAAGGTTAGGAAAGTATCCTGCCAGATCAATTAATTCCCCCCCTTCTTTTTTCTTAAGGCTTAAGCGCTTCGAATCCGATTGCTTCGGGTGCAGGTTTCAGCGGGCAATTCTAAAACCGTAAGCAAACCTGAAAAATACGCGCCGGTGTCGATCCCAATCTTTCCCACGCTCCGGTAGATCGTAGCCAGGCCATGATGGTCATCGATCAGGGTAGTCGGGGTATGCCCAAAAATCACGGTTTTGCCTTCAAGCGGGGCGGCAATAAAGGGATCGCGGATCCAGAGGATATCCTCTTTCTTTTGTTCCAGCAGCGGTATACCGGGCTTGATTCCCGCGTGGCAGTATATGTACTGATTATCTTCATAATATAGAGGAAGGGATTCGAAAAAGTCGAGATGTTCCCGGGGAATCGCCCGCATTACGGCTTTTCGGTCTTTAATCTGCTTATTGTCCACTCCATAGCTTAAAAGGGTATTTTTGGCTCCATTCAAAAACCAGTAAGCGTTTTTTGCCTCCCAGTCATCCAGGGTATCCAGAATCATATCTTCATGATTGCCCATGAGGGCTATGGCCCCTTTGCCTACCAATTCCCGGACGAGTTCCACGACTTTCGCCGAATCAACTCCCCGGTCAATATAGTCGCCCAAAAGGATCAGCCGGTCGGTTCCCGGTTCATAGCCCGCCTGCTTTAATCCTTTAACCAGCAAATTATAGCAGCCGTGAATATCGCCAACGACTAAGGTTCTGGCCAATGCTATCGCCCTTCCTATAACTTAGCTCAGAGTATTACTGCTTACTAGGCTCAGAAAAAACTGACTGATCTTATTGCCTATTCTTATTGTAAACCATTTTCTCCTAAAGTGAACCATTTTTTATTTTATTCTGCGGAAAATCATAGAAAAAATTGCCAGGCCTGAAACAAACGGCCATTAGCCGTTCCAGGATCTGCTGTTGGTTCAAAAATTAAGATATCAATAAACTGAAACATTTAAACTGGCAGCGAAACTTACAGAGAAACATGCACACATTAGGTATCTACTTTAATACTATGTAGAGGAGACAACTATGATCTAGGAGGGATACCATTGAAAAGCGTTGAACAAGGCGGTTTTTTTGGTTCTTGTTTCCCTAACCTCGCTTACTGTATTGCTATCCTGCTGGTAATTCAATGCTGTTTTTGTCGTCGGTTCAGCTGCTATTGATCTAAACGCCCAGCATAAGCGATCTTAATTTGTTTAGACAGGGATTTAGAATCCCTGATAAACTCGGCATAGTCGTAATTTACGGCCATGCCCTTTTTTCGTTTAATCTGCCAAGTCAGTTGCGCCAATTATATTTTAGAAAACCTAAATCCACAGAGTTTTCTGGTCGTTGCCTTTCCTGATTTTTTGCAGAGATGGTAATTATACGGTATAATTTTATGTAGCCTTAAACAGGCATAATACAAGAGATACTTCTTTTCTTAACGATAAAAGATTACTTATAAAGAGTACTTATAAAGAGTACTTAACGGAAAAAGAGATTATAGGAAGTGATAAATATAGATACATTGTTCTTTACCGTCGTAGACAGAGGCAAGGCCAACGCGGTACTGCGCAAAGCACAAGAATGCGGTGCCAAGGGAGGAACGATCTTCCTAGGGGAGGGCACCGTACAATCCAAGCTGTTGGAAAAGATAGGCCTGACGGAGAGCCACAAAGAAATCCTGATGATATCAGCCTCAAACACGCTCAGTGACAAATTACACGAAATGGTCGGCGATACCTTCACGCTCTCCAAAAGGAACCGGGGGATTGCCTTCTCCATCCCCTTCAAGCGTTGGCAATTGTCGGCCCCCGGACCGGAACAAACAAGTTCACCAAAGGAAATCCCCTCTTCGCACTTTTGCATCATGACCATCGTAGATAAGGGGAAGAGCAAAGAATGTATTAAAGCAGCAAGAACTGCCGGCGCCAGGGGAGGAACCACGATTCACGGTCACGGGGCCGGTACCCCGACTGATTTTTATTTTCCTCTGGTGATAGAACCGCAAAAGGATATCGTGATCATTATCACGCCACAAGACAAAGTAATTCCCATCAGGGAAAAAATATTTGCGGAC
>CAYXHK010000052.1:0-5328 GCA_964464665.1 uncultured Syntrophomonadaceae bacterium | reverse complement strand
AACGGTATCCTCTTTGTTCTTCCGGTGACCAGGACGAGCGGCCTGTTTGAAAACCGGTCGGAAGAGCGAAGGGGAGTGACGTCTTGAACCTCCTCGTTGAAAAAAATAAAGAAGTCGCCCAAACCTTGCTGCCGGTAATTCTATTTGTGTTGCTGCTCTGCTTCACGATCGTGCAGGTAGAAACCGATGTTATACTGCGTTTTCTGGTCGGCAGCGCGATGCTTTTAATTGGACTGTCGGTCTTTTTATGGGGCGTAGATTTGGCCATGAATACAATTGGTGAGCACATGTCCTGGGAAATAGCCACTTCGAAAACCCCTTTGAAGATTGCGGTCTTAAGTTTTCTTTTGGGTTTTTTAATTACCGTCGCGGAGCCTGACCTGCTGATTCTTGGCTCCCAGGTCGAGGCCGCATCCGGGGGCACTCTGTATTCATGGGTCATCGTGTATCTGGTATCCATGGGTGTAGGAGTTATGATTTCCCTGGGTGTTTTCAGGTTGTTGCGGGGCAGGCCGCTCAACGTCTTCATGGCCATTACCTATGGAATTATTTTTGTATTAGCGCTTTTTATATCGGGAGAGTTTCTGGCTGTATCTTTTGACGCCTCCGGCGCCACGACCGGCGCTCTGACCACTCCGTTTGTTCTCGCCTTATCGCTGGGGCTGGCCCAATCGAAAGGCGGCAAGCAATCAGAGGAGAATTCCTTCGGACTGGTCGGCATTATGAGCGCTGGCCCCATCCTGGCCGTGATGATTATGTCCATCCTTACCGGGCAGAAAAACATACAAGGAGCGTCAGGTGAATTCACAGCAGCGGAAGGGGTATTTGGGCCCTTCCTCCACTCGATCCCGGAAATCTTTCTGGAATCACTCGTGGCGCTTTTACCGATAACAATTCTGTTTTTTCTTTTTAACTTTAAAAAATTCAAATTAGCCAAGGATGATATTTCCGGAATCGCAAAGGGCCTGGTCTTGACGCTGCTTGGACTCGTTTTTTTCCTGGCTGGCGCTCAAACCGGATTTATGGACATGGGTCGAATCATCGGGATGGAGATTGCTGGAATGAACGAATGGCTGTTAATCGGAACCGGTTTCTTGCTGGGACTGATCGCGGTTCTCGTGGAACCGGCCGTACATATACTGGGTCAGCAAATTGAAGAAGTGACCGGTGGTCATATTCCCCTGAATCTGATTCGAATGACGCTTTCCTTAGGGGTGGCAGTCGCCATTGCGCTTTCCATGGTCCGGATTGTCGTTCCAGAGGTCCAGCTGTGGTACTTTCTTCTGCCGGGGTTTGCCATCGCCATCTTGCTGTCCTTTAGAGTAGATCCGGTTTTTGTGGGAATTGCTTATGATTCGGGCGGAGTAGCCTCCGGTCCTATGACGGCAACCTTTGTGCTTGCTTTCGCGCAAGGAGCGGCTACGGTTATCGATACCGCCGACGTGCTCATAGATGGGTTCGGCGTCATAGCCATGGTAGCGATGGCTCCCGTTTGTGCTATCATGATCCTGGGAACCGCGTTTAAACATAAAAAGATTGCCTACTCTGCCTTAGAAGAAGAGAGGGATACAGAGACTTTGTTGGAAGAAAACAACGTACAGCACTACTGCATATTGGCCGTTGTAAACCGGGGGTTTGCGGATAGGGTCGTAGAGGTAGCCCGCCAATCCGGCGCGACCGGGTCTACGATCATCCATGGAAGAGGAACGGGTGGTCACAAGGTTTTATTGCCGATCATCCATATTGAATTGCAGCCTGAGAAAGAAATCGTTTTGCTAATCACCGGCACCGAGGTGAGCGGACGCATAGCCGATCATTTGTTGCGGGATCCTCAGCTGGTTCAGGATGGTGAAGTAGTAGTTTTCATATCACCAACAGCGGCGATGATAGAGTCGCTTACCGCGGAAAATGAGCCGGAAATGATCGATGCGGGAAATACCCCGAAGAAACCAACAGCGAAAAATAACCCGGAGAATCTTGAGTCTGAAGCTTGATTTCTGGGACTTATTTTGCTGAATAGCTATCCTATCATAGGGGATTTGGGGTGCTGCCGCAAGAAAAATAAAAGGTCGGTTTCTGCAAGGATTAAAACCGGCCTTAATGCTTTATAAAGCAGTCATATCTGCATTTAATTTACATTTAATTTGCCCTTAAGTTAAACATTTAATAGTCATTTTAAACAGAAAAGCTACGGTCATATAATGAAATAAATAGAAAGGCTGGAATATATAACAAAGAAAATAGAAGCCTAAGCTAATACAACAAAAGAGAGCTTACCCTTCAAAAACCTTTCAGCCTATAATACCGTTTCGTCGCCTTTGAGCAGGCCTGCTTTGGCTATTCGCCTTCAAAAACCTTCAGGCTAAAATAGCGTTCTCCATCATCAGGAAAAATGGTTAAAACTTTTTTGCCTGGTCCCAGCCGACCGCCAATTTCTTTGGCCGCTACCACTGCCGCTCCGCTGGAGATGCCCGCTAAGATCCCCTCTTCTTTAGCCAACCTTCGCGTCATTACAATCGCTTCATTTTCATCGACCATGATGGTGCCATCCAGCAGCTGCCGGTCTAAATTATCCGGGATAAATCCATCCCCGATCCCTTGGATTTTATGGGTTCCCGGCTTATGCCCAGAGATAACTGCCGATTGACTGGGTTCAATGGCATAAATTTCAATGTTGCTGAATTTTTGTTTCAATACTCGGGCAACCCCGGAAAGGGTGCCTCCGGTGCCCACCCCGGCTACAAAAACATCAATCATATCCATCTGTTCAAGTATTTCCTGGGCAGTAGTCTGAGCATGATAATCCGGGTTGGCTGGGTTTACAAACTGGTTCGGCATCCATGAACCAGCATGTTTTTTCAGCAGCTCGTTGGCCAGATCCACGGCTCCCTGGATGTCGTCCTTCCCGGGACTCAAAAAAACCTCCGCCCCATACGCTTTAACTAATTCCTGTCTCTCCCGGCTCATGCTGTCCGGCATCACTACCATTACCCGATAACCTTTTACCGCTCCGACCATGGCCAATCCAATCCCTTGATTTCCGCTGGTAGGTTCGATAATGATCTGGCCCGGTTTGATTAAGCCTTTTTTTTCTGCATCCTCAATCATCCCTAAAGCAGCTCTGGCCTTGGCGCTGCCGCTGGGATTAAACATCTCCAATTTGGCGTATATTTCAGCTGGACAGTCCTGCACGGTCCTATTTAGCTTTACAATCGGCGTATGCCCGGTAATTTCCAGGATGCTTTGGCAGACCCGCATAATTTCTTTTCACCTGCTCCTTTTAATACTCCTTAATTATACCTTGTCTCCTAAATTTCTATTTTATCGGTCAACTTTGTTATTGTAAATGGTTTTAGTATATTTAACGTCCCCGATTGTTTATCTCTTCGTTTATGTAAATAGTTTAGAAAATCTAACGTCCCCCAATCGTTCATCTATCTGCCGGCCGCCCGGTCAGCCAAACCGTTTAACGGTTTGCCAATCATCAATCGTCCGCCCTGCCTGCTGATTCCGGCAAAGCCTTTCTCCAGCCAGTTGTCCGGTTTACCATCAACTAAGGTACGTCTCCCGCCTTAAAGCAGGTATTTAAGTGTTTATGTCGAACAATACTAACATTAAGGAGTGAGACACATGCTGACGATACTTATTACGGTGCTTATCTTGTTTGGCTTATGCTGCATGGTGGCAGCAGTCTTTTATTTTATTATCGCTTACGCCATGGGTTGGCGAAGACACACCTGCACGGGCTGCAAACAAAAATTAGTTTTCAACAAGAGCAGGCCGCTGACCCAGTGCCCTCATTGCCATACGTATATCCGCAGCAATAACGACAACAACAGTTAATTCTTTAATTAATTCATAAGTTAATCCTTTAAAAGATAATCCCTTAGATAATTCTTTGAATCGAATCGTAAACTTATTCTGTACCAAAAACGGAGCTAAGAACCCGGACTAATCCGGGTTCTTACTTTTTCTATCTTGAATTACTACTAGGTCCAGACTGCGTTCGGATGATTTGATCAGACTAATCGATTCAACTTTAAAAAAAGCAAAAGTGGTAACATCCGAAGGGGTATCTTTAGAATTGTAACACTCAAGCACCAAATAATCGGGATTCTCAATTATTTCAATATAGTGGGCTTCACAGGTGAAAGTTCCCTGATCCGAGAAAACCCGGATACGATAAGCGTCTTTGAGGTCTATTGAGTAAGCAGGATTGATTCTGATTAAATCTATACCATTTCCAACCGTTACCACGGGTGACATAGACACACTCCCCCATTCGATAGCTGATATAATAATCGTCAGTCTACAATATTCTCAGGGAAGTATTAAGTTGAAGGAAATGTATAGAAGATAAGGCATGTTTGGTCTAGCTCAAAGTATAATCAGTCTCGTTTAACTCTGCAGCTTTGCCCCTTTTTCTAAGACTTTTCCGCCCCCGGCCGGCCTCTAAAACCGGCTTGCCAGTCGGTGAATAAACACGGCCATTTCTGCCCGGGTGGCATATCCTCCGGGATTTATCATGTTTTCGCTGCCTTTTATCAAATCCATGGATATCAGCGTGGCTAAGGCTGTTTGGGCATACGGGGAAACCCCGGCACTATCGATAAATTGTTCCAACACGCTAATATCCCCCTCGGTTTCAACCAGACCTTGCTGCAGCAAAACCCGGTAGGCCAGCACAAACATATCCTCCCGGGTGATGCCGGCTTCCGGATGGAAGTTGATGCCGTCAATGCCGGTAGTTAATCCCAAGGCTTTGGCAATGGCTATTTCTTTGTAATAATACTCATCTTCCGCTATATCCTCAAAGTTTCCTTCCACCTCAGCCGTTAAGCCCAGCCATCTCACAATCAGATATATATAGTCAGCCCGGTTGACCGGATTTGCTGGGGCAAAACTGGTGCCACTGACGCCTATGAAGATGTCTTTTCCCATCAGGGCTGAAATTGCTTCCCTGGCCCAGCTATAGTATGCGATATCCGTGAACTGGTCTGCCCCGGAGGTGTCTGTTTCAGGGATGACCGGTGCTGGGTTTTCTGGGGGAGTTGTTGTACTTTCGCCTCCGCCCGGGCTATTGCTGGAACCGTCAAAAACGGTAACGACACAAGCCGGCGACTTTATGCCGTCTGCTTCCGCCGTAATCTCGGCTTTTCCCGGCGCGATCGCCTGAACCTTGCCTGAACTGTCAACAGCAGCCACCCTTTCATTGCTGCTGTTCCAGGTAAGCTGACCGGCGTTTGTGGCATTCGCTGGATCAACCACAGCGGTTAGAATTTCGTAATATCCCATCTGAATGGAAGTATTGTCCTTGTTTAAGCTGAT
>CAYXHK010000051.1:0-11141 GCA_964464665.1 uncultured Syntrophomonadaceae bacterium | reverse complement strand
CTAGCCACCCCAGTTTCGGGGAGGAGTAAGGGAGATATTTAAAGTTAGTTTTGCTATCATTAAATGTCATATACGTTACCTCTAAACTTCCCACTAATCTTTGCTCTTATAACCTAAAACCTGTCCCTCTGTATTAAACCGGCTTCATATTAAACTTCATTCTTGCTTAAACCGGCTTCGTCTAAACTTCAAGCTTAGTTAAACCTGCTTCGGCTTAATCTTCATCCTTAGTTAAATCGGTTTCGTCTTTAAACCGATTGCATCATAAACTTCATTTTTACTTAAACCGGCCTCGTCATGCCTCGTCCTTAAACCGGCTGCGTCTTGGCCAGCCAACGCCGAGCCCCTTCCAAAGCCAAAAGATAGCTCTCCACGCCCAGCCCGCTGATCTGTCCCTGAACCACCGGGGCGAGCACCGAGTGCTGCCGGAACGCTTCCCTCGCGTAAATGTTGGATAAATGGACCTCGATGGCCGGAATATCTACCGCTTTCAGGGCATCACGCAAAGCCAAACTGTAGTGGCCAAGCGCCCCCGGGTTTATCAAAATGAAGTCCACCCGACCTAAAGCCTGGTGGATTGTATCGATCAATACCCCTTCATGGTTGGACTGCCGGATCTCTATTTCCAGGCCGGCTTCTTTAGCCGTTTTTTCCAGGGACTCGTTAATATCGGCCAGGGTAATTGATCCGTAAATCTCGGGTTCTCGTTTTCCCAGCAAATTTAAGTTAGGACCATGTAAAACCATAACCCTAGACACCATATACCCTCCATTCCCCGCAGCAAACAAAATCTTGACCAGGGCGCTAAAAGCCCCTGCTGGATCTATTCCCCATTCCCCGGCATTGCCGGCATAATCCCCAATTGCACTGCGCCGCACTTTTAACTGCCGCTCACCGTCATTTGGCCAATCCGCACGGTTGGCGAACCTTTACCGCCAAAAAAGGTCAAATCACTCGCTACCCCTTCGATCGACTGCAGCAAATCGGCCAGGTTGCCGGCAATGGCTATTCCCCGCACCGGCACCGTAAACTGACCGTCTTTAATCCAAAGGCCGGCCGCTCCCACTGAAAAATCACCTGAGATTGGGTTCGCCGTATGCATCCCCATCACCTCGGTAATATATAAACCTTCCTTAATGTCAGTCATCAGCTGCTGCTGCGAGATTTCGCCCGGCTGGATAAAGAAATTAGTCGTGCCAACTTCGGGAGTGGACTTAAACGAACCCCGGACTCCGTTCCCCGTGGAACTTACTCCGTCGCGGGCCGCCGTATATGTATTGTAAAGGTAGGTCTTAAGATTCCCGTTTTCTATTAAAACCGTGCGGCTGGAAGGAACCCCTTCCCCGTCAAAGGGAGCGGAGGCAATTCCGTTAGGCAGGGTTCCGTCATCAACCAGGGTTAAAACATTTGATCCGACCGGTTGCCCTATTTTTTGGGCAAAAAGGGATTTTCCTTTCTGGACCGCCTCGCCGGTCAAGGCCGGCGCTAAAACCCCCAAGAAACTCGTAGCCACGTAGGGATCTAAAAGCACGGGTACCCGCTGCGTGCCAATCTGCTTGGCACCTAACATCCGCACCGCTTTTTCGGCCGCTTCCCGACCGACTGTTTCCGGGTCTAATTCCGCAAATTTTAAGCGATACTGGAGCGCAAAACCGGTTTGATTATCTTCCTGCTCCTGGCCGACCACTACCAGATACAGACCGCAGTAAGCTCCCTGGTAGGCGGCATTTAATCCGGAAGAGTTGACAACCGCTACTTCGTACTCGCCGTCTTCATACCCGGCCGCTTCCGTTATCTTAAGGCGAGGGTCAAAACTGCGGCCAGTCCGTTCCACCGCCCGGGCCATTTCAATCTTGGACTCGACCGTAGCCTGCCGTATCGCCGGATCGTATAAACTAAGCTGCGGGTAGTGAACTGCGGCGCTGGGCAAAGCATTCCCCGGATCAACGGTTGTTTGCTGACTGTTGGCCAGAGCCTCCCGGATTACTTCTTCGATGGCGGGGGGGGTAAGATCTGCGGAATAAGCAAACCCCATCCGACCGTCTTTAAAAACCCTCAGACCCAGACCTCTTTCTTCCGCTAGTTTTAAGTTTTCTACGGTTTGCTCCCGGACCTCAATGGTCAGCTCCTTGGAATTGATTATATAGGCTTCAGAAAGGTCTGCTCCTGACTTTTGGGCTTTTTCCACGACCTGGGCAGCCATCTGAGCAAGCTGACTCTGCATTAAATCTGTCTCCTTCCCGGCTGTGTTTCTTTTCACTGAATTCTGTTCGTATAATTCTTTTCACTGAGATTCTGTTCATATAATTATTTTTCATATAATTATTTTCACTGTTCAAGTCAATAAATGAATATCTGCGTATCTGCGTACCTAACCGAACCTGGAAAGTTTATTAGACGCGATTAACAAAATCGCGGCCGGTGAAAAAACACCGAACCGAACCCGCTTACTACCACTTCCAGGCCAAATGTTTATCTTCCACTGCGTTTAAGCAGTTAATCTCTTTGCCATTCGGGACATCCATAACCTCTATCCCGCCGATGATCAATTCCCGGATCGCCAAAGTAGGCTGCGCGTCCGAAACCGGCACTCCCTGACCACTTTTCCCGCAGGTGCCGATCGAATACCCCAAATCCCGGCCGACCCGTTCCACTTTCCGCAGCACCTCCGGACCATTCCCAGTTAGGGTAGCCCCGCGCACCGGAGCACCGATCTCCCCGTTCTGAATTAAATACCCCTCGGAAACGTCAAAAACGAAGTCGCCGTTAACCGTATTAACTTGTCCGCCGCCCATTTTCTTTACCAGGAGGCCCGACTTGGTATCACGAATGATCTTTTCTGGATCTTCCTGGCCCGACTTAATATAGGTGTTGGTCATACGCGGAACCGGGCGGTGATGGAACGACTCGCGCCGGCCATTTCCGGTAGACTCCCGTCCCTCTTGCCGAGCCGTCAGCCGGTCGTACATATAGTCTTTTAAGACCCCTTTATCAATCAGCACTTTCCGCTTGCCCGGCACCCCTTCGTCATCATAACGGAAGGAGCCGTATTTTCCGGGCAGAGTGGCGTCGTCCACCACGGAAATTAATTCCGAAGCCACTAATTGCCCGTTTTTACCCGCATAAACCGAAAGCTGTTTCTGAATATGATCGGCTTCTAGACCGTGTCCGCAGGCCTCATGCACCATAGTCCCGCCGGCTTCCCCGGCCATTACCACGGCCATCCGTCCCGCCGGAGCCGGCCTGGCCCCCAGCATCAGGATCGCTTTGCGGCCGGCCTCTAAAGCGACCGCTTCCGGGGCTGAACATTTTTCGCTAAACAGTTCAAAACCCACAGTGCCACCTACTGCCTCAAAACCGGTTTGGATGGTGTCGCCCTCGGCAGCCACCGCGTTGACGACAAAACGCGTTCGGATCCGTTCATCCTCTACGTACTCGCCATCGGAATTGGCGATAACCACGTTTTGCACCACATCACCATACGACACGGCCACTTGTTTGATGCGGGGGTCCACAGCCCGCGCAGTTTGATTGGCGGACTCCACTAACGCTGCCTTACGGTCAATGGCCACGGAATCCGGGCGCTCCGCGATTTCGAATTCGGGAACCGGAGCAACTGCCCGCAAATCCAGGATTAAATCTTTTTTTACCCCTTCTACCGCGTGACTGGCGATAGCAGCTGCTTCTTTTAACCCGTCTGCGCTCAAATCATTCGTGTAGGCGTAAGCTGTGCTCTCCCCCTGAATCACCCGGATTCCCGCGCCCACGTCGAGGCCGGTATTGACGCGTTCAATCCGATTGTCTTCGCAAAAAACCGCACTCGTTCGGCGGTGCTCCACAAAAACATCCGCAAATTCTCCGCCATTATTTAAAGCCACTGCCAATACTTCCTGCAAAATATCCTTGTCGATCATATGTCACCTCTGCCGCTTATTATCCTATTTCCCTGATGGGCCTGACTTGCCTTAACTTTCATAATATCGCTTCATTAATTTATTGTCTACTAGTTGTTGGTTCAGTATACAATAGATTCCTGAATTTTAATGTTTTTTAATCTGGACAAGAATTAACCCGACCTGACTAGCCGGGGTTTTTATATTTCAGTATATCTATTGTTTCGATATTTCTCCGATTACAGTATATCTTGTTTCCGCATGGCTCCCATTTTGGCCTATCTCATTTCCCTACATCTCTTGTTTACGCAATCCCCTCATTTCCCTTTTTCCTCGCATTTTCAATCCGGGAGGTAGTAGACAGAAAAACTGATTTGGGCTTGCAGGGCCGGGTTATAAATCCTTCCAGGGCTAAGGGATGTCGAACCTGGGCTTACGCTTTGGCTGGACTTGGCCCGGTCATTTAGGATAAGCTCCAATCGATCCACCCGGATCAAACGTTCTGCCTGTTCCAGTTTAACCAGGAAATCTATAGTCTGAGCGTAGCGGCCTTCGATTTGGGTATGCATTTGAATGAACCTAAAACCGACTTCCTTGTTTTTGGTATTTTCGACATTACCGGAGTTATTGGCTTTATCGGCATTATTGGCTTTATCGGGGTTATTAGTATTCTTCACATTCTCGGTTTTTTCAGGCTCCATTTTAAACCCGGCCAAGCGGACCCCGGTCTCATCCGCCCAAGCGACCAACTGCTCGAGCAGTTCGGGGAGGTCTCGCTGCTTCGGAATTTGTTTTTCCTGATCCCTCTGCTCAACTTCATAATCCAAAAACCGGCTTTTTTCGTCCGGCTCCGCCAATTGATCCGCGTTTGACCATAGTTTAATGTCTGCCGGCCGCGCTTGGCTTTCCGCTGCTGTAATTTGCTGCTCCACCGCCTGAATCTGCTTGGCTAACGGTTGGCACCAAAAACGATAACCGGCTCCAAACCAAATAATTAATAGCGCCGTGACGCTTAATATTTTTTCCCGCCGGGTCATAGGGATGCCGCCTTTCCCTGATTCTGTTGATGGTTTAAACCTGTTACCGATAACCCGCGAGGATGACGGGTGCCAGCTTTCCCTGATCTGTTCATGACTATAGCCATTCCTCTCTTGAGGCACAAAACGTCATGAAAGAATTTCTTTAAAGAATTTCTTTCAGACTTCTAATTCTTATTCACTTTTTGCCTTTACTTGCGGCCAATGGCCATAGATTTCAAAATTAATTTCCGTCTCACCGGGCTGAAAACCGCTGCTTAAAATCTCAGCCCTGGAAAACAACCGCTGCTTTTCGATAAACGCCAGGAAATGCGCTAAATCGGTATACGACTGACACGCTCCGCGTAAGCTGACCCCGGTCTCAGTTTCTTTGATTTCGGTCAGGTAACACTCGGAGGAGAGAAACGGGTTGATTATAAGCAAAGATTTGGACCAGCGATCGCGCTCTTGGCCTATATCCGCCAGCAGCTTTGCCCGGGCTTCAATCACCGCGATGTCCCGGTCGCTTGCTGAACCAGCTGCTACTCCATCAGCCGCCCCGGCTGCGCGCAATTCTGCTAGATACTGTTCCTTGGTCAAAAGCTCCTGTTTTAAAAAAAGCCCATAACCAACCGAGCTGGCCAGGCCGATTAGAATTAAGGCGCAAATAATCATCCTCGGCCCCATTGAACCCGCGCCGCGTTTAGCGGTCTCCGAAACCAGGTTGATTTCATCAAGACGTTTTTTAGGATCCGACCAGCTGATGGCTGACGTTTCGAGTTCCGTCAGGGATGAAGCTTGATTCGACTTTTCTCCGGTAAAAAAATGCTTAAAGATGTCCATATTGGTTTATTGGTTAAGCCCCCTTATGGCCAAACCAAGAGCGACCCCGTACCCCTGCTGTATTTCAGCTAAATCCTTCGGGTTTGCGGATTGATCGACCCGAATCCCCCCCAATGGGTCGAGTGGTTCGGTTGGAATAGCGATCTGATCGGCTAAAGCAGCGGCAATTGTTTCCGGCGAGTTGATTCCGTCTCCCGTAAACAGTACTTTTCCCACTCGGCTATTAGGATACTCGATTTGATAGTAATCGAGAGTTCGCCAAGCCTCAGCCGCAATTGCGTTAGTCAAGGCAGTTGGATTGGCAAAGTCGGTTTGCCGGTTTAAGCTGACCGTTCGGTTAAACCGCAGGAGTCCCCCTCGGAATAAATTGAATTTGACTAAACCCAGTTCCACATTGATCAAGAGCACACTCGGTTCTGCTGCAGCGGTCAAAGGCGGTCCGAAGCTCGCGGCCGGTTTAAGTTCTGGATTATTCAAGAAAGGAATTCGGTTTTTCGGCTGGCCAAAACTGCGATCTGCGCCGACGGGTTTAACCTGACTAAGTGATACCAGCGACCGCGGTGCTAAAATAGTGCGATACAGCGCTAAAGGCTCCAATTCCAGCGCCTGCAGCACCGCTCCGGCACCACTTAGACTGGTTTGCAATCTTTCTACCACAAGACGCCTGACCGCGACTAACAAGACTTCAATCGATCTTCTGGCAGACAAGCGGCGGTCAAAGCCGGCTACCATGAAATCCAGCACCGCCTCCTCCGGGGGAATCGGCAGCAGACCGCCCTGCACTTGATATCCGATAGCTGCCCGGATTTCTCTGGCTGGCATCGGAGGCAGAATTAAGTGGCGAATAAATACTTGCTGGGAAGATACGGCTGCCACAACTCTAGGCTTTTCTAATCCCTTGCTCTGAAAAAGACCTTGGAGCAGTTCGCTCAACCGGGTGGGGTCTTCCACCACCCCTCGGCTGACCACCTTAGACGAGACTGTTTTTTTACCCCACTGGCTAAGAGCTGCTTTGCCCCACCGCCGGTTCAACTGGACTATTTTCAAAGAATTGCTGCCGATATCCAGTCCAACACCGGTTTGTTTTTGCATCGGTTTGAATTTAAAATTTATATTAAAATTTAACATAACAACAGTTCGCGCTCCTTTTTCTAAAAGCAATATCATCATCAAAGCAGATTGACTTCCTTATATGCCTGCCGTTTTAGTCTCAATCCCCCCGTAGTATCTGCGTCAAGGCAGACTGGCTTCACTGTAAGCACTTACCCGGACTTGGTCATACGGCGGCATAATTTTAACAAGCAACGACTTTCGGGAACCGGCCGGCAAGCTGGCGGTTGAATAGATCAGAAGTTGCTGGCTGGCGTCTGGACCTTTCAATACGCAGGTAATCGCTGCCTCGCCACACTCCGAAGGAAGGTTAAGATCAAAGCGCGCATCCTCCGCATCCGGGCTGTTGGCCATATCTACCAGACCCGGATTTGAGGCTAATTCCGCTCGCATCTTGGCGACCCCGGCTTCGGCCAAATACTGCAAAACCACACTCTGCTGCTGGTTGTCCGTGATGCGAGCCACAATCACCACATTGCTGAGCCCGGCGGCGGCCAAAACCGCCAAGATTAAAACTACCCCGACTACTAAAAGCAAAGCCCCACCGGCTTCGTTTTTCATAAAAGTGGAAAATACTGTTCGTTTCATGCTTTTACACCAAGTTTAAAAATCAATTCTGTACCCGCAAAAATTTTACGGTTTCCAAAGTATACGACTGACTCCCATTCCCGCTGGTCAAATGAATTTTAACCCCCTGGCTTCCCCGGGAATAAAAAGTTAATTCCGTTATTTGGTCGGCCAAGGGGTGACTGGTGCTTTTATAGTCTGAGCTCGGGGTTTCGTAAAAATCCCGCCACAGAGTACCACCGCCTTTGCGAAAGACGATCTTATTGTTGTTTTGATTAATTACCGCCAAGGTATCCGGGTTGACTCCCCAGATTTGTTTTGCCGCCTGAACCTCCCGGGTAATAAACTGGATGGAAAACCGCGCGGAATTCTGCAGTTCCGCTCCCCGGGAATTTTGCACAATCGCCAGCTGTCCCGCGCCAAAACCGAGAGCCACCACACTGATAACAAGGACAGTTAAAGCTAGGCCAGCCAATAAATCGAGCAAAATAAATCCTGAATTATGAGCTGCGTGACTGCGTCTTTCCCGTAAATTACCGGCTGCCTGCATGTGAGCTTCCCCTTTAAGCTAGACCAGCTCAACCGGCGGTCAAGCCATTTCCCGCCCCTTGATTTTTTAATGCCTTAATCCTTAGTTCTTTAATTCCTTAATGCCTTAATTCCATTAATCCCTTAATCCTTTCACTGTTTCCTCAATCTGGCTGCGCATATATTAAGGTGGTTAATTCAAGATTCTCTTGCCGCTGGGTTTGCCACTGAACATTTACGGTTAACCGGTAAAGACTACGGGCTTGGTTCTCCCAGGCTACAATTACCCCGGGATTAAAACCGGCCGGCGGGCTCTCCAGGATGCCTAGTTCAGATAGATTGCCGGCGTCATAAACGCCAGCCGGCAGCTCCTGAGCAACCGCATTCGCCTGAATATCCTCCAGCACTTCTGCCGCGTAATAGAGGGCCTGAATCCGCCGCCCCGCGTTTAAGTTCACCTGAGAACAAAAGGTAAAGGCCGTTAAGATTGGCAAAACCGCGACCGTCAGGATCAGCAGGGCGGCCAGTACCTCCACCAGCGTAGACCCCGCCTCGACTCGCCGACGCGGAATCGAAAATCTCCTGATTATCTGAAAGTTGATCCCGGCTCTGCTCTTACTCAAAACCGTAAACATTTTTGAAACCTTCACTTTACTATCCTCTTACTATCCTCGCGCTTGACCTGACCGGATAATTGGCTCTTTTTAGCTTAACTTTTAGGCTGACGCTCCATTTTTTTTGCTTATTTTTTATGCAGGGTTCAATTATTCTTTATGTAGATTCAAGGTTTGTTAGTAGCCTATGGCTGTCATCATCCCCAGCATCGGCAAAAAAATGCTCAATACTATAAAGCCGACCATTGCCGCGACGATAAGGATCAGCAGGGGCTCAATCAAGGGAATCAAAGCCGCAACGGTAAGGTTGACCTCGTTTTCACAATGCTCGGCCACCTGAACCAACATGGCGTCCAGATTGCCAGTCTCTTCGCCCACCGAAATCATCTGAATCAGCAAGGGCTGGAAAAAGCCAGCGTTAAGCATCGGAGCAGCTAAGTTTTCACCTTCGGTTATACTTTGCCTGATCTGAGTCACCGCTGCCTTAAATACCCGGTTAGTTACGGTTTCTTCTACTATTTCCAGTGCCTGGATCACCGGCACCCCGCTCGACAACAAAGCCGCCAAAGCGCTGGCAAAACGAGCCGTCGTGATTTGGGACACCAAATTTCCCAAAACCGGCACTTTAAAAATAAATCGTTCCAAAAGCATGCCGCTTCTTTGAGTCTGCCGAAACCAACGGCCAAAAAGCCAGCCGAGCAGACCTCCTGCTGGCAGTAGCCAAAAATGGTTGTTCAAGAAGCTGGCAATACTTAATAAGATCTGTGTCGGTAAAGGAAGGCTCATTCCGGAATGCAAAAAAGTGTTAATAAAATTCGGCAGCACAAAAACTATGAGGAAGGTTACGACTCCCAGAGCAATCAAGACGATCATCAGGGGGTACAGGACCGCGGCTTTGATTTTACTGCGCAGAGCCAATTCCTTCTGCGTTACGTCCGCTAATCTCTGCAAGATAGAATCGAGGATTCCCGCGATTTCTCCGGTTTTAATCATCTGCACATACAGTTTATCGAAGGCTTTTGGGTGTTGACTCAGGGCGGCATAGAGCGGCAGTCCACGGTTGATCTCCTTTTGCACCTCTGATACGATTTTTTGCAGCCTCCGATTGGCGGTTTGCTGCTGCAGCACCTGCAGCGCCCGGTTTAAAGGGATGCCCGCTTTAATCAGACTCGAGAACTGCCGGGTGAAAACAACTAAATCCCGAAGCCTAACCGAGCCGCTCCCGAGCCATTTCTGCTCAAGTCCAGGCAGCGGGCTTAGCTTCGGTTTAATTCGGGTTACAACATAACCTCTTTGTGTAAGCGAATCCACTATGGCGGATTGATTCTCCGCTTCTAAAACCCCAGTCAGCTTTTTGCCCAGCGAATCCCGGGCTCGGTATAAATAGACAGCCACGACTAAAGTCCCCTCTGCTGCGGCTACGCCGCAATTTGTCAGTAAGATGACTGAAAGCTACCAGTCATTAAATCAGTACTGAAAATTAGTAAGATGACTAAAACCGCCAGTAATTAAATAAGGCGGCTGGCTGTTGCTGCTGTTACAAACACCACTTTTTGTTAGTTCTGATCGACCACCCGTAAAATCTTCTCAGATAGAGTAGCTGGCTGTTGCTGTTGCTGTTGCGGCGACGCCGCAATCTGCTAGTCCTGGTCCACAGCCCGCAAAATTTCCTCTATCGTGGTTTCGCCTTGGGCGGCCTTCTCCAAACCATCCTGCCAAAGGGTTTTCATACCCTGTGCTTCCGCGGCACGCGCTAAAGCAAGTTCGGAACTGCCCGCCTCAATCAGGCTTTGCATTTCTGAATTAACCACCAGAATTTCCTGAATTGCCATGCGTCCCCAATAACCGCTGTAGTTACACCAGCTACAGCCGGTACCACGCATAAACTGCACCTCCTGGCCCGGCAAACCTAAACGGATCTTCGTTTCAGCGGCTAAAGCCGCCTCAGTCCGACATTCGGTACAGACCTTGCGGACTAAACGCTGGGCAATCACACCAATTAGAGAAGACATCAGCAGCAAGGGTTCGATACCCATGTCGATCAGCCGCATCACCGCGCCGGCCGCGCTTCGTGTATGCAGGGTGCTGAGCACCAAATGGCCGGTCAAAGCCGCCTGCACGGCCAGTTCCGCCGTTGGCTTATCCCGGATCTCACCTACCATAATAATATCCGGGTCCTGCCGCAGCACGGACCGCAGACCCGAGGCAAAATCAAAGCCCCCTTTGGGATTAATCTGTACTTGATTAACCCCCGGCAAAACGCACTCTACCGGATCTTCCAAAGTAATCGTATTTCTATGGATATCATTGAGCGAGTTTAAAATTGAATATAAAGTAGTCGTCTTGCCGCTGCCGGTGGGGCCGCAAACCAAGATCAACCCGCTGGAGCGACTGGTAATCTTTTTAAACTTAGCTAAGTTCGCACCCCGAATATCTAAGCCTTCGACCTTAGGAATCGCCTCCGGTCGGTCCAAGATTCGCAGCATTACTTTTTCCCCAAAAATAGTAGGCAGAGTAGCCATCCGCAGGTCGAGCTCCCGCTCCGCAAAACTTAGGCGAATCCGGCCGTC
>CAYXHK010000050.1:0-11317 GCA_964464665.1 uncultured Syntrophomonadaceae bacterium | reverse complement strand
ATGAACCTAGACAGATCTTGGCGGCAATCCCGGGCACCAACCTGGTGGAAATGGAACGGAATCGGGAGAAAGGTTTCTGCTGCGGCGCTGGCGGCGGCCGGATGTGGCTGGAAGAACACGTGCATGAAGGCCAGAAACGGATCAACATCGAACGTACCGATCAAGCGCTGGATCTAGATCCGGAGCTGATCGTAACCAACTGTCCGTTCTGTCTGCAGATGTTTGAAGACGGCGTAAAATCCAAGGATAAAGAGGACTTCCCGGTCCGCGACATGGCCGAGTTGGTAATTGATGCCATGTAGTTGTAGTTACTTTAAGTTAATCGTTTAAGCTTTTCTGAGTAGTTGGAAGCTTAGTCAATGGATTTTGGTATGGTTAGGTAGCTGACGCTAAGGCTAAGCTGCCTAATCCATTACCAAATTCGCGAGGCGTTATCCCCTTTTTCGAATCTGGGTCAGAGCTAAAAGTGCGCTTTAGCCTTATTCTCAGGCCCTGTCTAAGAATCCGTATACAAAATGCGGGATTTTAGCAGGAATTATGAGGTTCGTTGTAGAATATTACTTTTAAGGAGCAATGGACCCCGGGCTTTCGGAGAACGAACTCTGAGGTCCAGCAACGAATAAGCCCAGGTTCACGCATTAAAGGGAGGTGAGGGGTGGGTACACCTCGTGGAGGAGGGTAAATGGTTTAGACAGAAGTTTTTAGAACCCAAGACTAGATTAAAAAAATGGAGGTAGGAATTAATGCGTAAGGCTGTAATCGTAAGTGCGGTACGTACTGCAGTAGGTAGTTTTGGTGGAAGCTTAAAAGGCGTGGGCGCGTGTAAAATCGGTGCCATCGCGATTAAAGAAGCTTTGAACCGGATTAACCTGGACCCGGCGAAAGTCGAAGAAGTATTATTTGGTTGTGTTTTACAGGGCGGTCTGGGCCAAAACATCGCCCGGCAGTGCTCCCTCGCCGCAGGCATCCCGGTAGAAGTTCCGGCAATGACCATTAACAAGGTTTGTGGCTCCGGTCTGCGCTCCGTATCGATCGCGGCTCAATTCATTCAAAATGGCGACGCCGACATCATCGTAGCCGGCGGAACCGAAAACATGTCCGATGCCCCGTTTACTTTAGACGATGCCCGCTGGGGATTCCGGATGGCCAGCCCGAAGACCGGTTTTGGCAAAGTTAAAGACATGATGATTTACGACGGCATCTGGGATGTTTACAATCAATACCATATGGGCAACACCGCAGAAAACGTAGCAGCCCAATATGGCTTAACCCGGGACGAAATGGACGAAGGCGCAGTAGCCAGCCAAAATAAAGCGGAAGCTGCGATCAAAGCCGGCAAATTTAAAGATGAAATCGTTCCGGTAGAATTAAAGAGCAAAAAAGGTACCGTAATATTTGATACCGATGAATTTGTCCGATTCGGCGCTACCAAAGAAGCCCTTGGCAAACTGAAACCCGCTTTCAAAGACGGCGGAGGGGTAACCGCGGGTAATGCTTCCGGTGTGAACGACGGCGCTGGTGCTGTCGTGGTTATGTCTGAAGAAAAAGCGAAAGAATTAGGTCTGACTCCGATGGCCACTATTACTGGCTGGGCATCCGGCGGGGTTGATCCCAGCGTTATGGGCCTTGGTCCGATCCCGGCAGTCCAAAAACTTTGTGCCAAAACTGGCCTCAAAGTTGAAGATTTCGACGTGATCGAAGCTAATGAAGCTTTCATGGCTCAATGGATTGCTGTTGGTAAAACTTTAGGCTTTGACCTCAGCAAAGTCAACTTTAACGGCGGCGCCACCGCAATCGGCCATCCGATCGGTGCTTCCGGAACCCGTATTCTTGTAACCCTGCTTTATGAAATGAAACGTCAGGGAGCCAAGAAAGGCTTAGCCACCCTCTGCATCGGCGGCGGCATGGGAACTGCCCTTTCCGTAGAAATGTAGTTTAAGGCTTAAAGAGGCGCACCGCGCTTTAAAGAAAACTTAAAGTGCGGTACCGCATATTTTACCGGTTAAACTGTAATAATGTTACCAAGCTATTAGACAGGGGTGTCCCCAGGAACCGGAGCCCATCGGACAACCGGTAAGGCTGTTCAAGCACCGTATCCAACCGGGGCACCCCACTGTTTTTTAGTATTCAAAATACTGAACTACGAAAAGCCCGTCAAGACGCAATATAAATCCGATTCAAATTACAGCGATACGTCAGGTTAGATAAAGGGGGAGCTAGAAGTTGAGAATCGGCGTCTACCCGGGGAGCTTCGATCCAGTCACAAACGGACATCTGGATATACTGGAGCGGGCGTCGAAGCTGTTCGACCAACTTATTATAGCGGTAATCCATAATCCGCAGAAGCAGGGTTTTTTTTCGATTGAAGAACGGGTGGCGCTTCTGGAAGAAGCGACCAGGCATAATCCAAAGATAAAAGTTGATTCTTTTAGCGGACTTTTGATGGACTACGTAGTCGATCAGAAAGCTCAGGCGGTTGTGCGTGGATTAAGGGCGGTAAGCGATTTTGATTACGAGATGCAGATGGCCTTGATGAACAGCAAGCTCTGCCCATCAGTAGAAACTATCTTTATCATCTCTTGCCCCCAGTATATCTATCTAAGCTCGACCAAAATAAAGGAAGTAGCTATTTTAGGCGGCTGTGTCTATGGATTAGTCCCGAGTCATGTGGAAAAGAAGCTGCTGGAAAAAATTCAGGACCACAAATGCAACCCGCTAACGAAAGCGTAGCTGCTCCGCAGCAATAAATCCGAAAAACCGGGTAGGATATTTTAAAGCCACCCTTTAATTTATTGACCCTATTACCTAAATTGTTTTAGTTTTTAGTTAAATAAAAACATAAAATTAAAACTTACCTTGACAAGCTTATTTCTATCTAATATAATACAATTCGTGGTTAATAATGCGGCAGTGGCGGAATTGGCAGACGCGCTAGATTCAGGGTCTAGTGGTCCTTGGGGCCGTGGGGGTTCAAGTCCCTTTTGCCGCACCAACTTAATTCTTCGGTTATTTAAACAACACTCGCCTGTAGCGAGTGTTTTGTTTACCTAAAACAAACTTATCAAATCGCAATAAATAACATTTTAGTTTTGATCATAAATTACATAAAATTAACTCGTAAGTTTTGTATATCTCAGCGATACTTTTAAGGTATTATTATTAATAATCAATTTCTCGCTAGACCAGATAAACTTTATTTTGTATACAAGCTTGTGCAAAAACCGACAATTATTGACATGCGGACTTGATTTATGGCAAAATGCTCTTTATAGAAAGGAGGGTATAGGGAGATATGTTACAAGAATTTGCGGGCATAGGCGTATTTTTTTTAGTCTCAATTGTTTTTGGAGTTTTAGCTATAGCCACGGCGCGGCTGATTAATCCTAAACGTCCGAATCCCATAAAACAAGACACCTACGAGTGTGGATTAAAAACAGAAGGGGAAACTTGGGTTCAGTTTAGGTCCCAATATTTTGTCTATGGTTTAATTTTTGTGGCCTTCGATGTCGAGTGTGTTTTCCTTTTCCCCTGGGCGGTTAAATTTCAGCAATTAGGTCTTTTTGCTTTTATAGAAATGATTATTTTTATTGCTATTTTATTGTTAGGATTATGGTACGCCTGGAAAGAAGGTGCTTTAGAATGGGTATAGACACCCTGTCGCAAGGCGAGGCGCAAGAACTGCTTAATAATAATATTATTTTAACCTCAATCGAAAAATTATTGAATTGGGGCCGGGCCCATTCGCTGTGGCCGCTTACTTTCGGAATCGCCTGCTGTGCGATTGAAATGATGTCCACCACTAATGCCCGTTATGACTTATCCCGTTTTGGTTCCGAACTATTTCGGCCGTCACCCAGACAAGCTGATCTCATGATTGTCCCCGGGTCTGTGAATCGGAAACTCCAGCCGCTCGTAGAGCGGGTTTATCATCAGATGGCTGATCCCAAGTATGTAATCGCCATGGGTAATTGCGCGATCAGTGGCGGACCTTATCGGGATTCTTACTGCGTACTGCCGGGGGTAGATTCCTTCCTGCCGGTAGACGTTTATATTCCGGGCTGCCCCCCTAGGCCGGAGGCCCTGATTTTTGGTGTGCTAAAACTAAGAGAGAAAATCATGCATCCCGAAAAAGCAAAGAGGTTGATAAGCAATGCAAAATAACCAAATGGCCTCAGAATTGATCAGTAAGATTTCTTCGCGGTATTTCAGTTTGAATATACTGAGTGATCCTTTTACGACTAAGGTACAAGTTGAAGAGAATGATCTTATTTACCTGATGGAAGAATTAAAAAACGAGCCGGATTTGCACTTTGAGCTGCTGCTCGATATTACAGCCGTGGATTATCATGATCACTACATGGTCGTTTACAATTTGTTTTCTCTGAAACATGGCCATAAGATCATGGTAAAGTGTCGGATTGAGCATGAAAGTCCTTCCTTGATCACGGTTTCGGATCTTTATCCAGCCGCGGAAGTGATGGAGTGCGAGGTTTATGATTTGATGGGAATCGAATTTGTCAGTCACCCCAACCTGCGGCGCATCTTACTGCCGGAAGACTTTGAAGGATTCCCTTTACGCAAAGATTATAAATTCTAAATTTGCTGCACCGGAGGTGAGAATGTGCCCAGAACCCAAGAATTGCATTTGAATTTGGGTCCCCAGCATCCCAGTACCCACGGGGTATACCGTTGTGAAATAACCCTTGACGGAGAGGTAGTAACCAGCGCGGAAAACCATATCGGTTATCTGCACCGTGGTATGGAAAAGATAGCGGAAACAAAAACCTATCCTCAATTCCTGCCCTATACCGATCGCGTCGATTACCTTTGTCCGATGATTTATAATCATGGCTATGTGGAAACTATTGAAAAGCTTATGGGCGTGGAGGTGCCACCGCGCGCCGAGTATATCCGGGTGATAATGGCGGAACTGTCCCGGATAACTTCGCACTTAGTGATGCTTGCCACCATGGGTATTGACTTGTCTAGTTCTACGGCTTGGATGTATTGTTTTCGGGAAAGGGAAAAAATCTTCGATCTCTTTGAAATGACCTGCGGTTCGCGCATGACCGTCAGCTATATGAGGATTGGCGGAGTCTCTGAAGATTTGCCGGATGAGTTTATCCCGGATCTTCGAAAATTCATTGCCGAAATGCCGGGCCACCTGAATGAGGTGCATGAACTGCTTACCGGCAACGAAATATTTCAGGCGCGTACCAAAGGAATTGGTGTTTTACCCCCAGACATGGCCATCGCCTATGGAGTCACTGGACCCAACCTGCGTGCCAGCGGAGTTCCTTATGATGTCCGGCGAGCTGAGCCCTACAGCATCTATAATCGGTTCAGCTTTGACATCCCGGTTCGTCACAACGGGGACAGCTTCGATCGTTATATGTTAAGGTTTGATGAGATCGAACAGAGCTTAAAGATTATCGAGCAAGCGTTGGACGGACTTCCTGAAGGAGCAATTAAGGGTAAAGTCCCGAAACTGATTAAAGTACAACCCGGAGAGATCTATCATCAAGTAGAAGCTTCGAAAGGCGCCGTGGGTTTCTTTGTGGTTAGTGACGGTTCGACTAAGCCTTATCGTTTGCATATCCGCGGCCCATCTTTTTTAAATATAAGCGTATTCCCAGAACTGGCCCGGGGCTGGAAAATACAAGATATTATTTCCATTTTAGCTTCGATTGACCCAGTACTGGGTGAGATTGATAGGTAAGGAGCAGAGGGTATGGAACTACTGGAAAACTTGTTTACAAATATAACGGCCTGGACTCGAGCCTTACTGAGCAGTTGGTCGGTACCTACCGGCGGGATTGAATTAGTCGTCTTGTTAATGGCCATTGCGGCGATTATTGGACTGATTATTATGAATGCTTTAATTCTGGTTTGGTTTGAACGGAAGGTAGCCGGCTTTATCCAGGAACGTCCCGGACCAAACCGCTTGGGTCCCGCCGGCTTCTTTCAGACAGTAGCCGACACCTTAAAACTTTTGGGAAAAGAAGACGTAGTGCCCCGGGCAGCGGACCGTTGGGTTTTTAGAATCGCGGCTCCCCTGGTTTTTGTTCCCGCCATCATGCTTTATGCGGTTATTCCTTTTGGCCGGGATATGGTGCCGGTCAATCTGGAAGTCGGACTTTTCTATTGTTTTTCGATTGCTTCCTTAGGAACGATGTCTTTTCTGATGGCGGGCTGGGGCTCCAATAATAAATACTCGCTTTTAGGCGGAATGCGCACCGTGGCCCAGATGATCAGTTATGAGATTCCTTTACTGCTTTCAGTACTGGGCGTGGTGATGTTAGTAGGCTCTTTAAATATGTCCTCCATTGTCGCGGCCCAGCAAAAAGTTTGGTTTATTTTGCTGCAGCCGGTGGCCTTTTTGATTTATTTTGTAGCAGCAACAGCTGAATTGAATCGAGGCCCGTTCGACCTTCCCGAAGGAGAACAGGAACTAATCGCCGGGGTGTATACGGAGTTTAGCGGCATGCGCTGGGCGCTCTTCTTTCTGGCGGAATATACCAATATGGTTGCCAATGCCGCGATCGCTGTTACCCTGTTTTTTGGAGGCTGGCAAGGTCCCGAAATACTGCCATCCTGGATCTGGTTTATTCTTAAAGTTTACGTTTTAGTATTTCTGTTTATGGTGGTCAAGTGGACTTTCCCGAGGATACGGGTAGACCATTTAATGCACTTTGGCTGGAAGTTTTTAATCCCTCTGTCATTGGCAAATTTACTCTTAACCGGCGTTGGCATCCAGATCTACAAAGCGATAGGGGGGTGATTAGATGTACGGGAAAGGTTTACTTAAGGGATTAAAAGTTACGTTGAAGCATTTTTTCGGCCCCCACGTTACCCAGTACTATCCGGAAGAACGGCCAAAACTGCCGGCCCGATTTCATGGTCTGCTGGGTTTCACCCCCGAGAAATGTATTTCTTGTGGATTATGTCAGAATGCCTGCCCCAACCGGGTGATCACCCTTAAAACGGAAAAAGGCGGGGAGGACGGCAAGAAAAGAATTCTGGCGGAATACGGGATGGATTTTCGGTATTGTATGTTTTGCGGTTTGTGCATCGAGGCCTGTCCCACCAGCGCCCTGGCCTTTACCCATGAATTTGAACTGGCCACTTACCATCCAGAAGACGCCTGCCAAATAATGTACCGGAAGGAGGTAGACTTATGAGCATTTATGCCATAGCTTTTTGGGTTATCGCCGCCGTAATCTTAGGCTCGGCTATCTCCATCGTTACGGCGCAGAACCTGGTACATGCTGCCTTCTTTATGGTTTTAACCTTCTTTGGCGTTTCCGGGCTTTATGTTTTGCTGGAAGCAGACTTCCTGGCCGTGGTCCAGATCTTGATTTATGTCGGAGCGATTGCGGTTTTAATGGTTTTCGGGGTTATGCTGACCCAGAAAAAGGATATGGCCCAAACCAATGCCTTTTCCCGGCACAAATGGCTCGCTGGAGGAATCGTAGCCTCATTAATGGCCATTTTAGCTTATGCGGTTACGCGCACTCCTTGGAATACAGTTAATCAACCAGCTCCCGACAGCACAGTAGGACCGATTGGGGAATTACTCTTAAACAATTATGTCATTGCTTTTGAAGCAGTGGGGATCCTCTTGCTGGTTGCGGTACTTGGAGCGATCATCCTTACGAAAGGGGAGCGGAAGTAGCCATGATTATTACGCTTAATCACTATTTATTATTGGCCGCCATGCTTTTCTGCATTGGCTTATATGCTGCATTGGCTAAACAAAATGCCATCTCGATCCTGATGGGCATAGAACTAATGCTTAATGCCTGTATTATTAATCTGGTGGCCTTTAATCGGTTTATGGAGCCCACATTGTTAGTGGGTCAGGTTTTTGGGGTTTTTGTAATTGCTTTGGCTGCCGCCGAAGTCGTGGTAGGCTTGGCTTTGGTTTTAACCGTATATCGAGATTTGCTGTCAGTTAATATAGAAGATTTCAACTGGTTGAAGTGGTAAGCTTTAACTGGAAAAAGGCAGGTGAAATATGGAATGACTCAGTTTGTGATTAATAATGCCTGGTTAATCCCCTTAATGCCAGCCATCGCTTTTGTGATGATCGTCTTTTTTCTGCGCAAAGCTCCGCAGCTCAGCGCCGGGTTTTCGATAGCCTGTATTTTCAGCTCCTTTCTGATGGCTCTAATTGTGGCAGTTGGTCTGCTGGGTAATCCTCTTACCACTGAACACGCGCTAACCTGGTTTAAAGTACCGGGGGTAACCATAGAAATGGGCACCTTAATTGACCCTCTCGCTGGGATGATGTTGTTTGTGGTTACTTTAATTGCCCTGATGGTGCAGATTTATTCGCTGGGATATATGAAAGGCGACCCTGGCTACGCGACATATTTTGCTTATCAATCCTTGTTTGCCATGTCCATGTTGGGCCTGGTAATCGCTAATAACTTTTTGCAAATGTATGTTTTTTGGGAATTGGTAGGCTTATGTTCTTATTTGCTGATTGGTTTTTGGTTTTATAAAAAATCCGCCCGGGATGCCGCCAAGAAGGCTTTCATTACTAATCGGGTAGGGGACTTCGGCTTTTTGGTGGGCATTCTTTTGCTGCAAATCGTATTTGGCACTTTAAATTTCAATGAATTAGCAAACAATATTCCGGCTTTAGGAATAAACTTGGGTTTAATGACCATCATTGCTCTCCTGGTTTTTGCGGGACCGGTGGCAAAATCGGGTCAATTCCCGCTCCATGTTTGGCTGCCCGATGCCATGGAAGGGCCTACGCCAGTCAGCGCGCTCATTCACGCGGCGACCATGGTAGTGGCCGGGGTCTATTTAATTGCCCGCGCTTTCTTCTTGTTTGCCGCAGTGCCGAATGTGCTGGAGCTTATTGCTTATGTGGGCGGCTTTACCGCAATTTTTGCCGCTACGATTGCCCTGGTGCAAAACGACATTAAACGGATCTTAGCTTACTCCACCCTCAGTCAATTGGGTTATATGGTCATGGCGCTAGGGGTTGGCGGGCTTACCGCCAGTATGTTTCACCTGATGACCCACGCCTTCTTCAAGGCCTTGTTATTCCTGGGTGCCGGCAGTGTGATCCACGCTCTTAATAATAAACAGGACATTTGGGAGATGGGCGGCCTAGCCAAGTACATGCCCATCACCACCAAAACTTTTGTGGTCGGGGCCTTAGCCTTAGCCGGGATCTTTCCGTTAGCCGGCTTTTGGAGTAAAGATGAAATCTTGCTCAGTGCCCAGATGAATGGTTATACCGGGCTATACCTGCTCGGTACCGTGGTAGCCTTTTTAACTGCTTTCTACATGTTCCGGCTGGTGTTTGTAGCATTTTACGGTCCGGCTAAAGCCGAGAACCATCCCCATGAATCTCCGGCGGTTATGACTGTGCCCCTGCGGATTTTAGGTGCCTTATCCATAGTAGGCGGGCTGGTAGGCCTGCCTTGGCTGCATACCAACTTTGGCAGTTACATTTTTTATGGCGAAGCGCATCACGGCTATAGTATTTCCATTATGTTAATTTCAACTGTGGTCGCCTTGGCTGGTATTTATCTGGCTTATTTAATGTATTACAAAAAGACGATATCGCCGACAGCCATGGCCAACCGTTTTCGGCCGCTCTACAACCTGTTGTACAATAAATACTATATTGACGAGATTTACCAATGGTTTATTGATCGGGTAGTTGATGGAGCCGGGCGCATAACCTACTGGTTTGACATTTATGTTGTCGACGGAGTGGTCAATGGCTTGGCCGGGGCAGCCAGATGGTCTGGTCATTACCTGCGCTATTTACAAACTGGACAGACGCAGCATTACGGAATGGTCTTAGTGGCGGCTGTGATTATTATTGTGGTACTTATGGGCTTTTATGACCCATCAATAGGGATTTCAACCTGGGGAGGTGGTAAATAATGGGCTTTCCGGCGGACCTGGGTTTTCCCTTTTTGTCGTTAATACTGTTAACACCATTAGTGGGAGCTTTAGCTATCGTTTTTGTGCCCCGTGACGAAGACTGGACCATCAAGGCGGTCGCAGCGGTGTCTACCCTGATCTCCCTAGTCCTAAGTGTATTTGTTTTCCTGGCCTATGATCAGTCGGTGGGAGGAATGCAGTTTAAGGAAGAAATCTTATGGATTAAAGACTTAGGCGTAAGTTATTCCCTGGGCGTGGACGGGATTTCCTTGCCCATGCTGCTTTTATGCAACTTAATCGGCTTTTCGGCGGTATACGCCTCCTGGAACAATACCGAACGGGTTAAAGAGTTTTACCTGCTGCTGCTCGTGCTTATCAGTGGAGTTATGGGTACCTTTGTAACCCGGGATTTGTTTATATTCCTTTTATTCTATGAAGTGGTGATTATCCCAATCTACATTATGGTAGTCATCTGGGGCAGCACCAAGCGAGTTACCAAAGAATATGCCGGAATGAAGCTGACCATTTATCTTTTAATCGGTAGCGCGTTCTTGCTGGCTGGGGTGATGGCCCTGTATGTTAATGCCTATCAGCTAACCGGGGTTCGTACCATGGACATCGAGTCTTTGATGCTGGTTCACTTTTCTGACCAGTTTCAGATATTAGCCTTTTTGTTACTGGGCATCGGGTTCTGTACCTTGATCTCGATGTGGCCTTTCCACTCCTGGTCACCCGACGGTTACGCGGGTGCCCCTACGGCGGTCAGTATGATCCACGCCGGGGTTTTAAAGAAGATCGGCGGCTACGGTTTAATCCGGATCGGGTTGTTTGTATTGCCGGTTGGCGCTAAGTTTTGGGCGCCGTTGATTGCGGTTTTGGCGATCGGCAACGTGGTCTACGCGGCCGTAATCTGTCTGGTGCAAAAAGACTTGAAGTACGTAGTCGGGTATTCCAGTGTCAGTCACATGGGCTATGTTCTGATTGGGATTGCAGCCTTGAATGTGGTTAGTATTGATGGGGCTATCGCGCAGATGTTTGCCCATGGGGTGATGGCAGCCTTGTTCTTTGCCATGATCGGGAATCTGTACGAGAAGAGCCACACCCGAAACATTGCCGATTTTGGCGGCTTGGCCAGCCAAATGCCGATTCTGTCTGTGGGATTTATGCTGGCTGGTTTAGCCTCTTTAGGCCTGCCGGGTTTAGCCAGTTTCCCGGCGGAGTTTACGATATTCGTCGGCTCTTTTGGGATTTATCCAGTGCTTACGGTTTTGGCCATCAGTGGGATAGTCTTTACCGCGGTCTATATTTTACGGATGATGGGGAATATTTTGTTTGGCCCTAAACGACCGGAGTGGGATAAATTGACGGATATTAAAGGTCCGGAATGGGTCCCGCTGCTGGT
>CAYXHK010000049.1:0-11523 GCA_964464665.1 uncultured Syntrophomonadaceae bacterium | reverse complement strand
TTCCTAAATCCGCCTTTCCCTCCGCAGGCATATCGCCAACTCCTTATCCCTTCGAAACTTCCCCTTAAATTTTATTAGAGGCCTACTTATATAGACGGGTCAAAGCTCCAAAATGTAACGGTAATTAATTCCCGTAATTTCGGATTTCCAATCCTCGGCTAATAAATTTTCAAGTAAAAACAAAAAGGCAACACCTACCGGGGTGTTGCCGAAATTAAAACAATTAAAACAATCCTCGCAATTATTTATTTACAATCTAACTAATTACTAGTGTAATCCTACCGCAATAAAGGCAACCGCAAAACTGGCAAAGAATCCGATCATACAAGTTTTAAACACGCGTTTATTCCACCGAATCAGACTGATTGAAGCGCCCAGGAAAAATACAAAAACACCGAGTAAACCTAATAGAGCGATGAACCAGGCCATGCTGCCACCTCCTAAATATTAATTATACCATAAAATCGATCCTTCCAGAGTCGATTACTTATCCCGCTTTTGATACTTCTGCCAAAGACTCGGCCAAAATATCCAAGCCGTGTTCGAGTTCCTCCGGTTTGATGACCAGCGGCACTAAAAACCGAATTACATTGTCGTAAATGCCGGCTTTGAGCACGGTCAGCCCTTTTTCATAGCAGGTACTGATAACTTGGTTGGTTTCCTCCTTGGCTGGTTCCTTAGTCTGACGGTCTTTAACCAGTTCAATGGCCACCATGGCCCCCAGTCCGCGCACGTCCCCGATCAAAGGAAATCTCTCCTGCATCTCCCGCAGTCTTTGCAGCATTCGGTCCCCGATCTGCTGCGCTTTTTCAGTTAACCGTTCCCGCTCAATTTTATCGATTACCGCCAAGCCGGCCGCGCAGCCGAGCGGATTGCCACCAAAGGTGGTGCCGATCTCGCTTTTTTCCGGAGCATCCATGATCTCGGCCTTGCCGACTACGGCACTGATCGGCAATCCCGCGCCCAATGATTTGGCCACAGTCATCAAATCCGGTTCTAAGCCAAAGTTTTCACAGGCAAACATCTTGCCGGTCCGGGCAAATCCAGTCTGAATCTCATCGGCAATAAAGACCATCCCGTGTTTTTGGCAGATATCCTTAAGACCCAGTAAAAATTCCGCCGGGGGCACAATAAACCCACCCTCGCCCTGGACCGGCTCCGCGATAATTGCAGCCACGTTTTCCGGAGCCAGTTCAGCCACAAACAGCCTTTCCAGGCTTTCCAGGCAATGCATCCCACATTCCGGATACGTAGATTTAAACGGACAGCGGTAGCAGTAAGCGGAATAAGTACGATAGACATCCGGGCACAAGGGATTGAACGAAGCCTTATAAGGCCGCACCTTACTGGTTAAAGTCATGGCCATGTAGGTCCGGCCGTGAAAGGCGCATTCCAAAGCGATAATCCCGGTACGGCCGGTAGACTTGCGGGCAATCTTTACGGCATTTTCCACAGCCTCGGCCCCGCTGTTGACCAGCATTACCTTTTTGGCAAAATCCCCGGGCGCAATCTGGGCTAACCGTTCCGCTAAACGCACCAGCGGTTCCATTAAAAAGATATGTCCCGTATGCAAGTAGCGGTCTATTTGCGTTTTTAAAACTTCGACCACTTCCGGGGGGCAGTGACCGGCATTTAAGATGCCGATTCCGCCGGCAAAATCCACAAAAACGTTGCCGTCCAAGTCCTGCACTAACGCTCCTTCAGCCCGTTCCGCAAACATAGAGCAAGCGTTCCCGTAACCACGGACTACGTACTGCTCCTTCAGCTTTAAGAGTTCCTGGGACTTGGGACCAGGCAATTCGGTAATAATACCGGGTTTCATACTCTTCAACTCCATTCTGAATCAGTCCAAAAATAAAATATATTACGGATTATAACTCGTATTTTGACCGGAAATATTCGATTTCAATGTGTAAACGCCGCAGCGCTTCCAGCCGAATTTCTTTGCTGAACCCTTCCTGAACCCCTAAAATATCCACAATGTCCTGGATACCGCAAGCCCCAAACTCGCCGGTATTTTGCGCAAAATACGCGTTCTTGGCCAGTCGCTCAATCTGGATGGCGGTGTTTTCCGCTTTTTCCGGATCTAGTACCTGGTCTCCCGGCCAAGCGGACTTTAAGGGGATTTTACTTATTTTAGCCTCAACGCCCGACAAATCAATCAGTAAAACCTGGATAGGGCGCTTTATCTCAATCGGATGATTTATCAGCCGGGATAAAGCCCCAATATTCATAAAGCGTTTTCCCTGATACTCATAGTCGGGGAAACCAAAATGCATATGTCCCACCAAGGTTAAATCTGCTTCGGTTTCCTGGATCTGGGAAACGTGAGTGTGCGTCGAGCCGGGAAAACGCTCATCAGTACAAAGAGTTCCGTGAACCAGATTAATCGCAAAGTCACAGTCTTGTTTCTCGATGCAGTAATCCAGTCGCGGGTCGCGGCGGTCGATTCCCGTGTGATAAGACTGGCCGGTTATTTGCACCCGCCGGTTTTGGTCGGCAAAATAGATTCTTTCCTTTTCCCGGAATAGTCGCACTCTGCCGTAAGCGCTTTGGATTCCCAGCATCGTGTAAGGCAGGGTATTCAGATCCTGTCCCTGCAAATCATGATTCCCGGCAATAGTATAAAGGGGAACCCCAGCGGCTTTAAATCGGGCCAAAAAAGAATTTGCCACCGCATAAGTAGGATTAGGGAAATCCCAAATATCCCCTCCATGCAACAGGGCGGTCACGCTCAATTCTCTGGCTAAATAAGCTACTTCATCTAATTTTCGATACATAGCCGCAGCGAAATCGTCTTTACGATTGGTCGGGGAGCTTCCGCGGCAATGGGTATCCGTCAGGTAAAGAAACCGCATTGCTTTACCGCCTCTCATTTCCGAAGACTTTGACTATTATCTTTAAGCGGATAATTGTTTTTTGTTTTCTTTAGCTGTTATATAAATAGCTGTTAAAAACCATATTTATATATTAGTTTTTAGATTCTCTATTAAACCCACGCAGGTAAAACAGGTATGGCCGCTGGCGGGCTAGTACCTTGTTAACTCTTAAACTAGAACATACTTAACTGGTTAGGCATTACATGCCCGGAATTACCAACGGCGACTTTGCCGGGAAGAACTACAGAATTAGTGTTAACAGACTACTAGATCCTCAATTCACCTACCAGCCTATAATCAATCTCAACCTTGCGACATGAGCGCTGGCAGGCTAGATCCTTAAGCCTTAATCCCGGCTTAAGGTTTATCCGGCGCCTTAATATTTTGCGGCAGATCTCTTCTTACAATAGCATAATTTGCGGTTTTCGAAAACCGCTTCTTTATTCCTTTATCCCCGATTCAATTTTAAATCTTTCCAAAGCAGGATTTGGCTGGCCAATGCCGAAGTTTTGAAAATACAGAAAGGAGGCCAGCCGGTGAAAGTATGGTACGTTGAAGATGCTGGCGGGGGATGTCGCGCTTTTTCAGAAGTTTTAGTTTTAGTCTGTGAAGAACCCGAAGAAATCTACACCAGCCAAATGCCCTTAACATGGGAAAGTGACTTAACCTGGGAACAAATGGCCACCCAGTTGGTTGTTAAAATGATGGAAACCGCCAAAGTTACTAAAGATGATCAACTGTATGTTTGCTCCGGCAACATTTTTCATGATTTCCACCGCTTCTTAACGGAAGAGGGATATACTTGGGAATACCATAAAATGGATGGATTGGCGCACCAGGTGGCAGAACAGACTTTTTACCAGCAGATTCTAAACGCTGGATTTCCTTCGTTTGTCCGGCCCAGCGATGATAATTATCGTCTTTTTTACGCCTTTGTAGAAAAGTGGCTGGCTCAGAACCCGTCCCGCAATCGCTACTTAAAGGACCGGCCCAAAAGGACTAAGCCGATTGAACAATTCTACACCCTAAAATCGAACGGCCGACGGGCCCGGTTCTGTCATCAGTGCAAACAGCCGATTCGGCCCTTTGACCCGATTGTTGATTACCAGTTCAAACAAAACGGCCGCAGGGTATCCTGGCACTACCATCCGGACTGCAGCCCGGTGGCGCCCGGCAAAAACAAGCTAAGAACCGGTGTCCTAATAATTGATGGCCAAGAAATACCCGGTGTGATCCGGATAGCGAAAGAAAACAACCCGATATGCAGCTTCTGTCAGAAAAACGTAGAACTTGGCGAAGAGGTGTTTATCGGTTATCTGCAAGAAAAACTGGTTCAAGGACATCTGACTTGTGGTCAAACCCTTAAAACCAGTCCGGCTCAATCAAATATTAATTAGTATAAAAGGCTTCGGCCGTAATCCTGGATGTAATCCGCCCTATTCGCTGCTAATCACTCTAAGACGATCATCGATCTATGCCAGCTGCTTATTCAACTGCTTATCACTAAACCATATTAAAACGCTCATCAGCTAAACAGATTGGTATTACCCTAAACCGATTCGTCCCCGGCTCAGCGCATCCCCGGCTTGACGGCCTGCAACAGCGGTTGCCGAAATCCGGATTCCGCCCCTTGGTTTCTGGGTTACATTTACTTTGCACCAAAATGGCCGACAGGCAGTGTAAATGTCTGCGGCTATTTGGCTGGCCAGGGCTTCACAAAATACCCCTTCTTCCCGAAAACTCCACAGGTAGAGCTTTAGACTTTTACTTTCAATACAAGATTCATCCGGGGCATACTCGATTACTACGGTTTCCCAATCGGGCTGTCCGGTGACCGGACACAGGCTGGTTACCTCATCCGTATCCAAGACAATTATCTCGACGCCAGCGGGTTTGGGAAACACCTCTAAACCTCGGCTGGGCTGCCGCACGGTCTTACCTAAAGCTTTAAAATCAGGCGCGTTCATTGTTTACCCCCCAGTGGAAAGGATTATAGCTGATTCCGTAGTCAAACGTATCCTGACCTTCTTTATCCTTAAGCCATTTTACCACAGCATAAGTTAACGGGGTAGCGACAACCTCGAAACCAACTTTAAAAAGGTACTGCGCCAAAATCATCATCCCCAGATTGGCTGGTGTCAAGATTCCGACAAAACCGATACTGATAAATAATATCGTATCCAGGCCCTCGCCCACCAAGGTTGAGCCGATCGTCCTCGTCCACAGCCACTTGCCTTGGGTAAGCACCTTCATTTTCGAGAGCAGCGTGGCATTGACAAACTCACCTGCGAAATAAGCAACCAGGGAAGCTAAAATCAAGCGGGGCGTAAAACCCAGTACTGCCGCATAAGCCGTCTGACCGGTCCAATAATCGGGATAAGGCAAGGCGATGGTGAGCAAGAAGACGGCGGCCATCAAAATATTGGCCGCAAAACCTACCCAGATTACGAAACGGGAACGTTTAAACCCATAAACTTCTGTTAATATGTCACCAAAGATATAAGTCAGAGGGAAAATTATTACTGCCGCCGGCAAAACTAAACCCCAAACCTGAATTAATTTTCCGGCAATTATATTCGAGATTAAAAGGCTGGTAACAAAAAGACAGGCCAAAACTACAAACCGTGGTGATACCCAAAACGACTCTCCATTTTTAGTCACTCTGACTCCTCCTTGTTTTTTTAGGCGGGTTTCCACGACCGCCGGGACAGAAACCGGTTCTGGCCCTCAGAAATCCTTTATTGCTCTTTAACTCTTCCTAAAATAATAGGATACCGTAAGTGTCCCAATAATTCAGCTGTGAATTATTGTAATTTATTGCAACGATTATCAATATAGGCTTTAAGACAGGCTTTAGCTTACTGGTTACTGCGTTTCTTCAACCGTGGTTCCCCGTATTTGCGCCACAACAGCATACCCAACAGCAACAGGGCAGCGGCAAAACCGAATGAAGCCAAGCCGTCCACCCAATTTAAGAGCAGTGAATCATACCCTTTTTTCAAAGCTTCCAGGGTTATCATCTTAAAAACAATTAGCAATACAATTGCCCCGCGAACCGATGGCGCCAAGTCCGGGTCGGTTAGCCTTAAGAGCCCTTTTCGGGGTTCAAATTCCGGGTTTTCCCGATCGGAACTAGGTATTCGCTCGTTATTTTTCATCTTAATCCCCGGCTTAATACAGCCGGGACTCCCCTCCTTTCCCCTGCCTGGTATTCTATAAGCTACCCAAAGACTCGACTATTAGATTTATTTATTCGCTATTATTTATTCGCTTCTTAAGCGCGCAATTCCTGTCTGAAATAAAACGGTTTTTGAATGACATTGCTTATTCTCACAAAAAGTGCACCGTAAAAGGGCGAGAACATTTTATCTTTGGTGTATTTAGTATTTTAGGCATACTCTTAAATAATGTAGAGGCGTCTTTACATAATTTCGTCCAAAATTTCCAGGGCAGACGCGACATAGTTCGGGCACTTTTCAAACAAGACGCCGGAGGCCAGGCCCACCTCAAATTGTCCCGCTTGAGAAAAATCATAACCACACAGCTCCCGACAAACATTTGAACCATGTCTGTCACGGAATTTGGTCAGAAACTCATTGACCTTTGCCGTCATGACAGCGTTTCCTTCCTTATCGCCTAACTCGCTATGACCATAACGCATACCGATGGCAATCATCGCAGCGGCAACCGCACCGCAGGTGTCGCCGCGGAACATGCCTCCGCCGAAAGGTGCAGCCATTCTGGACGCTTCGTCCTTGTCATATCCCAATTCCTCTGCCCACTGGGTCAACACAACCTGGGAACAATGGATATATCCTTTAAACTGTCTGACAATCTCTTTTTTGCTTAGCGTACGCATTCTATAATGACCTCCTCATTCCTTTTATTTAACTGCCCTTCAGTTTTTTGATCACCCAGATCCCTTTTACAAAGTATCAGAGGAAAGTTGTTGGCACTGATATTTTATCCCAGAAGAGAAGGCATTGTCGATATCTGCGAATAACAGCGGGTCAAAGTTCTGGTTTCCTTGTTCATTGACAAGATTTTCGTGTTCAAGGCTGAAAAGATCGATGGCCATGAAACCGACCCTGCGGATTCAGATTTTCTATAACCGCACTCTGGGCAGCGATTTATCAAATAAATAAAAATCGGCATAATCGCTTATCTCGACTATGCCGATTTTTTCAGAGACTCTAAATCCCTATTTAGTCGCCGCAAAAGATGAATTTTTTATCCAACACTGGGCATCGTCGGCTGATAACTTTGGTTCCCGCCAAAGTCTGCTGGTACTCAAATTTGGCCTGATTGACTGGACATCGAGGGTTGGAAGCTTTGGGTTCCGCTGAAGCTTGATCCAATCCCGGACTGACTGGAAAACTGCGGCTGATAGCTTTGGTTTTCGCTTATGTTAGTGCTCGTGCCCATACCCGGTTGACTAGACATCGTCGGCTGATAGGGTTGGAAACTTTGAGTTCCGCTGGTCATAGACCGGTTGAACGTAGGAGTGGTTGACGTTTGATATCCGGTAGTCATCGGCGCCGAGCCGTAGCTCGTGGAGATTCCACTAGCAGTACCCATGCTGGAATAGCTGGGGATGGAACTGGTATAACTAGGGATGGAGCTGGAATAACTGGTGCCTGATCCCGGGTAAAAGCTCTGCGAACTGCCAAATTGATTCCCTAAACTGTATTGATATCCCGGGCTAAATTGGGTTCCGGTGGCATAAAAGTTAGGCGTAGACAGGTTCTGACCGGTAAAACCCGGTTGAGTTAAAGAACCGCTCAACTGACCGCCAAACTGTTGACCGGTAAAAGAGGACATGGAAGCCGATTCGGACATACCGCTTAGTTGATTTAACTGTTGGCTTATCGAATTACACATTTGACGGAGCCGTGCCAGTTGCTGCGTCGCATTCCCTTCGGCCTGCGCCAGCTGCTGGAGTTGCATCTGATTATTCCGTTCGGAATGTTCCATTTGACTTACCAGTTGATTGATTTGCTCCAGGCTTTGCCGGGATGCCTGAAGCTGTTGCTGGAATTGTTGCATTTGCTGCATTAAAAATAACCTCCTAGCCTTATCATCAATTTTATATTGGCGAACCCATTCTATCGGGTTATCTCGCCCCATGCTTATTATTCCAATTAATACTACGAATATTACAAAATTATCATTAATTTTTGGGACATTCCGTTAATAAAATTAGGTAAACCGAAATGAATTAGGCCTATTTTTAAGCTGCAAATTATAATTTGCAGCGATTAATTAAACCAGTTCCACCCTTTTTTTGAAAATTATTAATTATCCCTTGTCTCCGCTCCTTTTCGCCCTTTTCTGAGGTTGACTGACAACCTAAAACATGTTATTCTTTGTACAAATTTATGCCTTTTAATAAGGAGGGGTTAATGAGCGTATAGGCTATAAGCTATCGATCAAAAAATCATAAATTGAAAACTGGTTGAACGGTCCAGGATCAGAAAGATTTTAGAGAGTTTAGGGAGGTTATTATGGCTAAAGATGTTAAAGAACTGGACTTTAGAAAAGTAGAAGTTAGCGGCCACGTTCAAGAACTGGTTGCTAATCCCTCGGCTATTGGTCTCTTTGGTTTGGCAATGGTTACCTTAGTCGCCAGTTCCCAAAAGCTGGGTTTGACCACGGGTGTCGCGGGAGTTATTCCCTGGGCGATCTTCCTGGGAGCCTTAGCGCAATTAGTGGCTGGAATTATGGATTTTAAGCACAATAACACCTTTGGTGCAACTGCTTTTTGCGCATACGGATTTTTCTGGTTGGGCGTAGCAATGACCTGGATGACCACCTTAGGTCAATTTGGAGCCCAAGCAGCGGCCGCCTATGATCCTCACCAATTAGGCTTTGCTTTTCTAGGTTATTTTATTTTTACGGTGATCATGACCTTTGCGTCTATGGGTACCAATAAAGTCTTATTCATTATCTTTTTCCTAATCGACTTGCTATTCCTGGGACTGTTCATGAGCGTTCTTACCAACCAGCCGCATGGTTTCTGGCACAGTCTGGCATCCTGGGCTGAATTACTGATTTCCATATTCTCCTTCTACGGAGTAGCGGCTAACGTCATGAATGCCACTTATAAAAAAGTGGTCCTGCCGGTCGGCAAAACCTTTGGTCCTTGGGCTTAGGATTAAACCAGAGGAATCTTATTTTAATACAAGCAAACCAAACTTAGTCAGCTCCACGGACGTCAACCAGCTTTTCTTTATTAAACAAGGCCATAAAAACAGCAATCCCGGGTTAATCCCGGGATTGCTGTTTTTTTAGGTTCGGTTTTGCGTTCGCTCAGCCCGCTGCTTAGCTAATTTCTTCACTAAAAAACTGTTCACTCAATTGGCAGCTTAATCCCTTTTATACCAATTCAACAGTTTCGGCAGTTAAACCCCTGCCTTTCAATTGATTCGGTTATCCCCCGATTATAACCAAAAATCCTGCCAAATTGGTTTGGCGGTTTTAAAGCTGACGGCTGGCATTTTATCCTGCAAGTAAGCGGTTAAGGATTCGATGGCCGGAAATTCGGTGGGTCCGTGCCCCGCGTCAATCACCGCCAAGCCCAAATTGAGCGCTTCCTGTACCTCGTGGTACTTCACATCCCCGGTAATCAAGACCTGCGCCCCCTGCGCCGCTGCTTCCGGTATCAGGAAAGCGCCGCTTCCGCCACAGACAGCGGTTCTTTCGATCCACTGCTCAGGTTGGCCGTAGGTTCTTAAAATCGGCAATTGCAAAACCGATTTAACCTGCTCCGCCAAACTGCTCAATTTACCCGGATTGGCTAATTTCCCCATTCGGCCAGGCCCATATCCCGGCCCGGCCAGCTGCAGCGGATACAAGTCGTAGGCCACCTCCTCGTAAGGATGGGCCGTTAGCATGGCTTGCACCACCGGCTTGAGCAGGCGCTCCGGCACCACGGTTTCTAAACGGTATTCCGCTGCTTTTTCCAGTTGTCCGGTCTGGCCGATATAGGGAGTGGCCCCCTTTAGGGGTAAAAAAGTACCCGTTCCCTCGGTTTGAAAGGTGCAGTGGGAATAATTGCCGATCCAACCCGCCCCGGCCGCGCTGAGGGCCTGCCGAACCGCGTCCTCGTGCCCCGTAGGAATGAAAACCACCAGTTTAAAAAGCTTCTCTCGCTGGCTTATTCCCAGAACCTGCGTTTCCTGCAGGCCCAATTTGTCTGCCAGAACTTGACTTACGCCAGTTGTAGTATTATCCAGGTTGGTATGGGCAGAATACAGCGAAATTTCCGCTTGCACCAAATCGCGAAGTAAAGCGCCGGCCGACTGGTCATAACGCAAAGCCCGCAACGGTTTAAAAATAAAGGGATGGTGGGTAATAATCAGTTCGGCCTTTTCCCGCTCAGCCTCTTTTAGTACTTCCCGGGTAAAATCTAAGGCCATAACTACCCGTTTGACCGTCTGCTCAGGGTCGCCCGCCTGCCAGCCGGAATTATCCCAGGTTTCCGCTAAACTGAGCGGAGCCATTTGTTCAATTAGATCAATTATCTCTTTGGCCTTAACTGATCTGGGCAAGGTGCGTTCACTCCTTCAACTGATTTATCATTTCCCCGAAAAGTTCAATCCTTTTTTGCAGTTTTTCACGCTTTTCATTTAAGTTGGAATCTTTGCTTTGGTTTAACTGGTTTAAAACCCTTTGTTCCCGTTCCATCTGCTGTTTTAGGTAGCGTGGCAGCAAAGGATGCCGGCGCTCAAGCAAGAACTCGCCAACCTCTAACTCCTCCGTTTCCCGGTTGTTTGCCGTGGGTAACGCCAGATCTTGCGTTTCACAATCACTTGCGGCTAATAACGCCGAGTCTTTCGGCGGCCGCGGTTCAGCGACGATAACCAGGTAAAACACCGCATCCTCCAGTAGTAATTCCTCCTGCACGATATTCCAGGCATTTTGCCGCAGCCAGGCGCGTACGCGCCGAATGGCCCCCATCGGCTGAAGGATCAACCGGTTGAGACTGGCTGTCACAGCCGGGCTTGCTTGCAGAATCTCGCAGATCGTCTTTCCCCCCATCCCGGCCACCACCGCGATCTGGGCCTCTCCCACCTGAATAGCCTGCAAGCCGTTCCCGGCCCGGATGTCAATCCACGGCGTCAGTCCGGCCGCCTGCACCTGCTGCTCAGCGCTGCGCAAAGGCCCCGGATTAACCTCTACCCCGATAACCCGCGGACAGATTTCTTGCTGCACCAAATAAACCGGTAAATAAGCATGGTCCGTACCCACATCTACCACGACTAGACCGGGAATCACCTGATCCGCAATAACTCTTAAACGCTCAGACAGTTGCTTCAAACTTGAACCTCCCAAGTTGACAAATGCCGGGGATAATCTCCAGCAATTAATTAAATAAAACCTAATCTGCTCTTTATAAATCTAAAACTAAAACACAAGGGGACGGTTCTCCTGTGTCTGTGTCCCCGGACCTAATTTTCTTTCTAACCATCTTAACCCAAAAACCGTTAAATAAAAAGAACTGCTGCCCAATTGCTATTAATGGAAAAATAAAAAGACTCCTGAATTAATCAGAAAGTCTTTATTTTTAAATGGTGGGCGATGACGGGATCGAACCGCCGACATCCTGCTTGTAAGGCAGGCGCTCTCCCAGCTGAGCTAATCG
>CAYXHK010000048.1:6825-11717 GCA_964464665.1 uncultured Syntrophomonadaceae bacterium | reverse complement strand
TTTAAATAAAAATGGTCGGGATGACAGGATTCGAACCTGCGGCCTCTTAGTCCCGAACCAAGCGCTCCACCAAGCTGAGCTACATCCCGACGCAATTTACATTCTACAACAGGACGAAACTAAAGTCAATAAGTCATCTCCGCTAAAACGCGGTTTTTCAGGTTACTCTTCAGGCGGCGTTTCCTTACCTGGTACTGCGGCCACGTTAAAATACGTGTTCTTGGTCAAGACATATAAAACGCCGAGAACCACCAGAAATACCAGCACCCATACCATCCAATAATGATGGATAGATTGCAATACCCGATACCAACTCTCACCCACAAACCAACCGATACTGATAAACAAGATTACCCAAAATACCCCGCCCGTATAGGCAAATAGAGCAAAATCCCGAAAGGATAGCCGACTGATGCCGGAAAAATAAGCCATGACTTGACGAACCCCCGGCACAAAATAACCAATCGGCAGGGCAAACTTGCCGAATCGGTTGAACCACTTTTCCACTTTTTCCATTTTGGCCTGGGTTATCCCGATTCGACTGCCAAAACGATCAATGATGGGCAAACCGATATTGCGGCCAATCACAAAACTAAGGGTTACTCCGGTTAAACTCCCGATAATGGCGGCCATGACGGTTGGACCGAACTGCAAGCTGCCGGCGTGTACCAGGTAACCCAAAAAAACCATAATTGTTTCATCCGGCAGCGGCATCCCAATCATCCCGCCAGCTAATAAAGCAAATATCGCTATGTACCCGTATTGTGAAATTATATAGGCCGCGCTTACATTTTCCAGCATAGTGTACTGCGGTTAAACCTTTCTTTGCACTTTATCCAATAATACCATTCTACACCATATTCGTCCATTCTGCTATTTTCGATTTTCGTCGTCGGATTAAAGCTTACAGACCATTCTCCTGGGAGTTTTAGGATTTAGAAGATTAACCGGGGCAACCGGCTTAAAGTCTAAGCTTAACCAAAAAGGCATACTGTACTTAACGGAATGGAGCAACACCTGCTGGTAACCAAGTTCCCGGCCAATTTGAAACACGGACTCAACGATTTTTTTACCAATTCCCTTCCGCCGCTCTCCTTCAGGAATACACAGAAACTCCAGATTTATCACCCGGGCTTCGAAGAAAAACCGGAGTTGCAGCTGGGTGATTTTTAAATAGTGCTGCCGATGCCTAAGCGGCCGGCTCGTATCGCGTTCCCAGCAATAACTGCGGCTGAGCTTGCCGGGAACTAAGCCGATATTCACTACCCTCCAGCAGATTGCCTCATCCAAGGCCACACGCATAACCTCAGCGATGAATTCTAGCTGCTCCTCAGTAGGTAACTGCGCTCCAGCATTCTGCATCACGTATCTCTCCCCCCTCCGGGAAAACCGAAACCTCCATGAACTGTATACCCTCTATGAAATGTATACCCTCATTGGAATGTATACCCTCATTAAAGTGAACATATTACAGATTACATATTCCGGACTAAACATAACCCGTGCAATTAAAGCAATATTTCCCCTGCCCCAAGAAACAAAACGGCAGGCGGGTTGCCTTTGGTTTGCCCTCTGGTTTACCCTCCTGCCGTCTATAACTTTCATTTAAGGGATGGTTATATAGGCGCTGCCGGTATCCGCTTTCCACTCCACTTTTCCGCCAAAGGCCTGGCTGACAAACCTCAGGGGAACTACGGTTCTTTCGTCCTCAATCCGCGGCGGGGCGTCCAGCGTAGCTTTCTTCCCATTCACCGTGGCGCTCTTTGAGCCGATCTTCATCTTAATGGTGGAGCCGCCTTTAGTCGCGGTTATGGTGCGGGTAGCGTCGTCCCAAGCAATTTCCGCTCCCAGCTCCTCAAATATTTTGCGGACTGGCACCATGATTCGGTCATTATAAATCAGCGGCGGCACTTCCGTCAGTTCGAAGTAAAGTCGTTCCCCATTAATGTAAATCGGAATCTGATTGGTTACCACAATTGCCGTACTGATTCCGCGCTCTTGACCATCCGACGGGGAATTTGCGATTTCCCCATTCACCATCAGTTGGGAGGAGCCTCCGCCATCTAAAGCCATGGCGTCTACCGCTCCCAGTTCCAGCATTAAATCAGCCAGCTCATCAAAAGTCATGCCCACACTTTCATCCTGCCGTCCATCAACCACAACGAGCAAAGCCTCACCCTTGGCGTTTACCCCAACAGCGGTGCGGGGATTCCGGCTCCATAAGCCGCTTTCTAAACCCTCCCGGCGAATCGGCAGGGTCTTACACCCTTTGGTCACTAAAAGCGGCCCGTTGGCCATGGAGTGGATTATGCTCTCGTCGTCCAGTTCCGTGCTGAGGATCGCTTTATCCCCTACGGCAAAATTCGTTGCGTAATTTTTGCTGCTGCCGTGGAAAGAGAGCACTATCCCATTAGTCGGTATCGTCGCGCTTCCCTGAACCACCTCGGATACCGTCAGATTGCCCTTGCTGTCCTTGAGCATTATCAGTTCCAGGCAGTCTTCCCCATTATAGGTCACATCTTTGGCGTACAGTTTGTCGAAGACCACCACGCCATTATCACAGGGACGATTGATGCCGTCTACCCGGAAAATCAATTTTTTAGCCGGGATGCGAATCGTGGTCTGAGGAAGAAATTGGTCTATGTAAACCTTATTCGCGCTGGTGATTACCAAAGAAGTCGCGACTCTGGGGCTTTGCACCAGCAACTTGCCGTCTACGATTGTCGTGTCTACCGGGCTTTTCTGCCCGCCGGGATAATAGAAGCTGCCGTTAATCGCGGCTATTGCTCCACACGGGATACTGATTTTAGAAAGGGTATCCAGGTTTCCCGCTTTGCCCCCGGCCAGGATCGGCCGAATCTCGATCCGCGGCCCGTTTGGATTGACCTTGACATAATTAATCTTAGTCATGCCTCCATCGTTCAGCACCTTATACATCTCATAGTAGTTAATGCCTTCGGCCAGTTTTTCGGTTTTGAGCAAGGTGGCCGGGGTAGGGGCTAAAACTTTTTCGACTACCTTCGGTTTAGTCGGTACCGGTTCCGGCGATACATTCTTCGATGATTCGGTTTGGACCGATGTGTTTTTCGACGATTCAGGTTCCGGCGATACGGTTTCAGAGGTGGTTGGAGTTACCGGGGCAGTTGAAGTTGTTTGAACAGTTTCGGCCAAAAGCCCGCTGGGCAGCCCCAGGCTAAACAATAAAAATAAGGCCGTGACCATACTGATTTTCGATAGATTTCCCCGTCTGAAAGCCTGATACATTCACAAATCCCCCTTAATTTCGCTCATTAGACAGTTGTGTGCTGCATGTGTTCTGTTGTCTTTAATAATAACGCAGTTTAGCCCTAAAAAGAAATGGCGAATCTGGCAGATATATATTTCACCGGCTAAATAAAGCAAAGGAACCGGCCAAGTCGCTTTTAAATGGACAATCTCACTATGTTTGGAAAACTATTGCAACCCTTTTTCAAGTGGTGTAAAATCCCTCTTGTGATTTCTGATTATTATTTTCCTATTTCTTCCGAGGGAGTGAATTATACGAAACCCAAAACGATTTCGGCCGGAAAAAACATTACTAACGTTGGTTTAGTACCGGAGATTGATTTCTTAAGAGCAGCTGCCTGCCTGTGCGTGATTTTGATCCACGTCACGGCCAATCCACTTTACTATGCGCCGCCTGGTTCAACGGACCAAATAGTCTACCTGATCGCCAACCAGTTTACCCGATTCGCGGTGCCCGCCTTCATCTTTATCACCGGGTTTACCCTGGCCACGACTTATCTGGTAAAAGGTGCGCCTTTTAATTATTCACCCTTCTTAAAACGCCGGCTGACTACGGTTCTCATCCCTTACTTAATTTGGAGTGTGACCTACTTCATCTACCTGCATTTATATGAACCGACCCATACCTGGCCGCTATATGCCGCGGAATTGCTGGAAACCATTCTCCTCGGTTCCGCCGCTTATCACTTATACTTTATCGTGCTGATCTGTCAGTTCTATTTCTTAGCGCCCTTATTCCTCGGCCTTTATAAAAAATACCCCCACCCGGGCCGGCTGCTGGTCCTGGGCGTGGTCTGGCAGCTTTCGGCAAACATCTATAACTACCATTTTGGGACTATGCCAGGCCTCCCTTTGTTTGCGGCACTGTTCCAATACTTGGACCGCAATTTTATTCTCTGGGCCGGTTACTTCCTAATCGGCATGGGTCTGGCCGCTAAGCTGCCGGATTTTCGGCGCTGGCTCAGCCGGGCCGGCAGTTGGCTTGTTGTCGCCTGGCTGCTCAGCTGGGTGGGGTTGGTCTTTGAATTCCTCTATTCTACTCAGGCGGGACGGCCGTTTGGCGGAGTAATCACTTCGGTAAAACCGCTGGTCTTTTTCTATACCATGTCGGCCATTCCGCTGATATTTTGGCTGCAGCCCAAAATAAAATCCGCGCCTTTGAAAACATTTTACGCGCGGATTTCCAGTTACTCCTTCGGCATTTACCTCGGGCATCCCATAATGCTATGGCTGGCCCAAAAAGAAATGGCAAAAGCAGCAATCCCCACCAGCTTCCTTACGGTAATCGCCGCTTATTTGTTTAGTTTATCCATGTCGTATCTGCTGGTGCTCGTCTTTGAACAGATTAAAAAAGCGATTAACGCGATTAATTTGCATCAGAACCCGGGGTTTCAACCGCAGCCAATGCAGCCCCAGCCGGTTTCGCTGTCAAAAAGCGAGCTGGACCAGCAATCCGCTTAATCCGCTTTCAAATAGCTTAACTGGATCAGCAATCGCGCCTATCTTAACCGTAAACGCAGTTTTCAGGTATGTTACTTGAACTTGATCAAAACCCTTTTACAGCAAACAAGGTGTAAATTGATACAATTTACACCTTGTTTTGTGCT
>CAYXHK010000048.1:4394-6725 GCA_964464665.1 uncultured Syntrophomonadaceae bacterium | reverse complement strand
GGTCCGCAGTTAAACCCAACCCCGCATCTTAACGGCCTGCGCTACGCGGTTAATGGCGATAACATAGGCAGCATCCCGCATATAGAGATTTCTATTCTGAGCGACCTCATAAACCGCCTTAAAAGCAGCGGTCATTTTAGTATCCAATTTTTCGAGTACTTCGTCCTTTTCCCAGTAGTAGTTCGAATTAGACTGTACCTGTTCAAAATAACTGCAGGTTACTCCCCCGGCATTACACAGGAAGTCCGGAATTACAAAAATACCTCTTTGCTTAATCATCTCATCTGCTTCCGGGGTCGTCGGCCCATTGGCTCCCTCAACGATTATCCTAACCTGCTGACTGACTTTACCGAATGTCTCCCCGGTAAGCTGATTTTCCAGCGCGGCCGGAATCAAAATGTCCACGTCCGGCTCGAGCCATGCACTGCCTTCGCGGATTTCACAACCAGCATCACGGGCTTTATCTTTATCTAAGCTGCCGTAAGTATCCACCATCCCGGTCAGCGCCTCAATGTCCAGACCGTCTTTTTTATAGAAAGTATAAGCCTTTTTGTCCGCAAAATCCCAGCAGCATACACTTAAAACCTTACCGCCCATCTGCGAGTACAATTTTGCGGCGTATTGAGCAACATTGCCAAATCCCTGAATGCTGGCGGTAGTGCCTTCCGGTTTGATATTCAGGTTTTTCAGGGCTTCGCGTAAGTTGTAAATACAGCCAAATCCAGTCGCCTCAGTCCGGCCTAAAGATCCGCCCATGCCTACCGGTTTGCCGGTAATAAAGCCGGGGTAACGTCCGCCATGAATCGTTTCAAATTCATCCAGCATCCACAGCATGTGTTTGGCGTTCGTCATTACGTCCGGAGCCGGCACGTCAATAACCGGACCCATGTCTTTCGCCAAACGCCGCACCCAGCCGCGGCATAATCTTTCCTGTTCCGTTTCAGACATACTGCGCGGGTCACAAATAATGCCGCCTTTTCCGCCGCCAAGCGGAATATCGACTACCGAGCACTTCCAGGTCATCCACATAGCCAAGGCCCGAACCGTATCTATGGTTTCCTGCGGATGGAAGCGAATGCCCCCTTTGGCTGGTCCCCGAGCATCATTGTGTTGGACGCGGTAACCATTAAATACTTTGGTACTCCCGTCATCCATAAGTACCGGTATCGTAAAATGGTATTCCTTCATCGGCTGCCGCAGAAAATCCCTGGTTGCCTGATCCAGACCAATGATTTCCGCTACGTTGTCAAACTGTTTCTGCGCGTGTTCGTAAGGATTGTAAGAACCTCCACCCACTAAATTTTCCCCCTTTAAAATAAAGATAATAACTGAAAAATAACATGAGAATAACTTGAAACAACCTAAAAATAACTTTAATGGAGCTTGAATTAAACTTGAAAATAACTTTGAATGTAACTTTGAATGTAACTTTGAATGTAACAATAAATGGATCAATTTGCAGAGCATCTTTCAAAAAGCTAAATCACTAATCGCTAATGCCCTAAAATATAACCACTTTAATAAAAGATGAGCCACTTTAAAAAGTATAAAGCGAATAAAACAATAATTCAAGCACGGCTTCTGTACGCCGAGCAGTTATACAGTATACCTAGGGCAAAGCTCTAGGCCAGTCTCTAAGCCAGTATTTAGGCCAAAATCCAGACCTTGCCTGATTTGTCCAAACATTGGGTTTTGCTTTTCAGAAAACATATATACAACGCGTCAACGCTTAAGAGATGCGTCGGTTTTCATAGCCTGTGGATCAGCCACCCATGGCTGAATCTATCGCGTCAACTGCTTTCAGAGTGGCGTCGGTTTTGTTTTCATAGTTCCAGTAAATGCGTGGCACAGTAAAGGCAAGGATCAAACGACCGCACTACCCGGCCAACCTCGATCGGGTTATTTACGTCTTGAACCGGAATCCCGATCAAAGCCTGTTCCACCGCGCCCCGCTGCCCCATTGCATCCCGCGGGGAAAAATTCCACTCCGAGGGAGTAATTATCTTATAACTTTTAATCCGGTCGCCCTCAACCTCTGGCTTACCCCCTGACTCACCCTCTAACTCACCCTCTAACTCAACCTTTAACGCATGGAGCAAACTTCCCCGGGGGGCTTCTGACACCCCCCAGCCCTCCGCAATTACCGGTGATTCCGGCGGTTGATAAGCGGGCTGCCCTGGTTCAAAACGGCCGAGCCACTGTGCCATCAATTCCCCGATCTGGGCGGTTTCCAGGCTGCGGGCCATAATCCGGTCCATAGTGGATGAGCGCAGCGGTTCTCCCCCGACCACCGCCCTGGCTAAAGGCCCTACTTCCACGGCAACTCCTCCG
>CAYXHK010000048.1:0-4384 GCA_964464665.1 uncultured Syntrophomonadaceae bacterium | reverse complement strand
TAACGAGGCGTCTCCACCCAGGTATATGCTCCCAGCTTATTAGCGGCTGGCTCTTCCGGTTGTGCTAATAGATCCTCCGGACCTTCGGCTGGCTGGTCTTTTTTGAACCAGGAAAAATCATGCGTTTCGGTGATCAGCCGCAAATTCAGAGACTGCCTTTCCCCCTGAATCACTGCCCCGGCTTTCCAGGTCAATTGGCCGGCCGAATCAGCGTCGGGGAAAGCGCCATACGATAAAAAATTCCCGGGCCCCAGTCCCAATTGATAGTAATCAGCGTAAGTTTCGGCCAGCATCCGGGTATCCGGCAGCAGCCGGGCCTCAATGAACTGCCGCACCCCGGCTAAAGTCGCGGCAAACTTATTTAAAACATCAGTTTTAGGATTAACCGTTGCCCCGCCGGGCACCAGGCCATGGGGATGCGGCATTTTCCCCGCCAGGAGAGTGGCGAGTTCATGACACTTTCGACTGGCGGCGATCGATTCTTGCCAGTGTTCGAGCAGTCGTCTGGTCTGTTTGGGAGAAAAACGGTAGTCTAAACCCTTTGGCGACTCAGAGGGAGAAACCGGCAGACCGGTCACAAAATCCGGCAGTCCCAGGAAATAAAAATGGCGCAGTAAATTCTGCAAAAATTCCGCTCCCAGAATGAGGTTGCGCAAAAGCTTTCCATTCGCCGTCACGGTCAGGCCGTATATTTGATCTAAAAGCTGGCTCGATACCAAGCCATGTGCGGCAGAGCAGATTCCGCAAATCCGCTGGGTAATCCATACCGCGTCCGTCAGAGGTCTCCCCGTGAGGATTGATTCGTACCCCCGATACACCCCGCCAATCACCCAGGCCTCCACAATCCGCCCCTGCTGCACCGCTGTCTGCACCGTCAATTGACCGCTGCTGCGGGTGAGCGGACTGACGATTATCCGCCGGCTGGCTTTACCGGCTGGTTTAATATCGGTTGCTTTACTGCCGGCTGGTTTAATGTCGGCTAGTTTGTTGCCGGCTGGTTTGTTTCGGTCCATCGTCTTCGCCTCCGTTTTCACCATCATTTCACCATCATTATCGTTTCACCATCATTTTCTCTGTCGTTTTCATTATCGTCTTCGCCTCTGTTTTCACCCTTATATCACCTTCCTGCTCTGTCGCCGTCAAAACGGCATCCCCGCTTCAACGGCTGCCCGACGAAGCGCTGCCCCGACCACTGCCTGGAGATACGCTGCCGGAGCCGCCCTCTTCACTGCCCTCTTCTCTTCCCCTTAGCTGCCGGAACCGCCCCCACCGCTACTCTGCGGCCTGCTGCCGAAGCTGCCCTCTTCTCTTCCCCCTTAGTTGCCGGAACCACTCCGACCGCCGCCCTCCTCGCCATCTCCTTCCAAAGTAAAAGGAGGCCGGTCAAAAGGGGTCATTCCATCGGGAAAGGTAGGCTCGGTACAGCCGATGCACGGGGTATTGGCTTTGACCGGCCAGTTTAAATAACTGTTCCATTGGCGCACTGGACAATCAGCGTAGGTGATCGGCCCTTTACAGCCCAGTTCAAACATACACTCGGGATCACCTAATTCTTTGGCAAAGATGCGCCGATCAAAAAAGGAGCGCCGGGTACACCGCAGGTGCACGGTTTCGCCGTAAAAAATCAAGGGCCGGCCGTGTTCATCCACCTCCGGGTCACCAAAAAGCAAAAGATGGGCTAAAGTCCCGACAAACCAATCGGGATGAGCCGGACATCCCGATACATTTACTACCGGGCGGTTCAAAAACTGGTTGACCCCAACGCTGTCAGTCGGATTAGGGAACGCGGCGGTCGGACCGCCAAAAGAGGCGCAGGTACCGATGGCTATCACCTGCTTGGCCTTAGGCCCCAGTTTGGCAATCAGACTGGCTCCGGTGAGCAAACGTTTATTTTTCAGGGCCACAAAATTAAACCGACCTTGTTCTCCGCGCGCGATGGCCCCTTCAATCACCAAGATAAAGCCCAGGGGATTTTCGGTCGCTTCCTGTAAGCTTTGCAGCGCCGCGTCACCTTCCGGCAACATCAAGGTATTGCTGAAACGCAAATCAATCAGTCCCTGCAGCACTTGGTACAAATCAGGGCCCAACGTATTCAGCAGCGAGATGGTATCTCCCCCGCATCCGTTTATCTCTATCCAAACCACCGGGATTTTAGGCTGCTGGCCGTGATAATAAAGATCCTGCAAATGGTATAAAGTCGAGGCCACAAACGCCTCGCCGGACATGGTCTTGCGATTATGGATAAATTCCTCCTGGTTCATAAACTCACCCCCTGCTTAAATGATATTAAAAGCAGAAGTCAGATTATTACCTGAGGCCGGCACAATGGCGTATTAATAAGTGGCGTATTAATCCTTACAGCATTAATGCATAATGGAATGAATTACAAAGCCAGTATAAAATCCGAAGCTGCTTTATGGAAGCAGCCCGTCGCTTAGGACTAGGGGACTGTCCCTACAAGAGGACTGTCGCCTAGTACTTACTTATCCCTCTTTTCGTCCCCCAAAAATGCCAAAAGCCCCGGAGTTATCCGAGGCTTCATTAAAACTTTAAGCTAGTGGAGTTTGCTGGGTCCCCATTATTTGAGTAGTTTTCACAAGCTGCGCTGCCTGGATGATTTCAACATGACCGAGGCACCGGCAATCTGTCCCTCAGCTAATTTCCACTGCCCTTACCGGATTAACCGATCCAGGTCCTCCCAGAAATGCGGGTAGGAGACCCCTACCGCTTCCGCCCCCTTTAGGCGGATATCGCCTTGACTGATCAAACCGGCAATGCCCATAGTCATGGCCAGCCGGTGATCCCCAAAGGAAGTCACTTCTCCTCCCTTTAAGGTTTCGGCGCCCTGCACCCGAAAACCATCCGGGGTTTCTTCGGTCTTAACGCCTAGAGAGGATAGATTAGTGCAAATGGCCTGGATCCGGTCCGTTTCTTTCACCCGCAATTCCTCCGCGCCTTCCACCGAAGATTCTCCTTCGGCTAAGGCCATAGCCAGCGCTAAAACAGGCAGTTCATCGATTAACGAAGGGATTGATTCCGCCTCGATCCTGATCCCTTTAAGGGGAGCGGACTTGACCACCAAATCGGCAATCGCTTCCCCGCTGACCAGCCGTTCATTTTCTACCTGGATCGAAGCCCCCATCTGCCGCAGTACGGTTATAGCCCCGGTCCGGCTGGGGTTTATCCCTACGTCCCGCAGGACCAACTCGGAACCCGGCACCAAACTGGCTCCCACCAGAAAAAAAGCGGCGGAAGAAATATCCCCGGGAACCGTAAATTCCTGCGGCTGCAGTTCTTTTCCCCCGGTAAGCCGAATAACGTCCCCTTCGCGGCGCAGATCCGCGCCCATCGCCTGCAGCATCCGCTCCGTATGGTCGCGGGATGCGGCTGGCTCGATTAGCTTGGTTTCGCCTTCAATATTCAGACCAGCTAGCAAAATCGCCGATTTAACCTGCGCGCTGGCCACCGGAAGCGGATACTCAATCCCCCGCAAGCGCCCTCCCCGGATCGTGAGCGGCGCATACGCCCCGTTTTTTCGGCCATCCAAGGTGGCTCCCATCAACAACAACGGCCGGACCACCCGAGCCATCGGCCGCTGGCGCAGGGAATCATCCCCGGTCAGGATGGTCATAAACGGATAACCGGCAGCGAGTCCAGTCAGGAGACGCATAGTTGTTCCCGAATTGCCGCAGTCCAGGATTCCGCTTGCTTCGCGGATCCCTTTCAGGCCATGCCCCTCTATCTCCAGGACTTCTCCCTGTTCCTGCTCCTTAATCGTTACGCCCAAGGCCTGCAGGCAACGCACCGTAGCCAAAGTGTCTTCCGCCCGCAAAAAATTCCGTACCCGGCTGCGCCCCTGCGCCAAAGCCCCCAGCATCACGGTACGGTGGGAAATCGATTTGTCAGTCGGAACCCGGATTTCCCCTTTTAACGGGGCACCACCTTTTATCAGCATCTCCATCTACCTGCCACCTCATCAGTCTGAAATTGATTAGTCCATTGCTTAAGTTTACTTAAGTTTGACTGCTTAATTGTAGTTGATTAAAACTAGTTGCTCAATTTAACTGTTTGAGTTTAACTTTTTAAGTCTGACTGACCCAGATTTGACCTTTGTTAACTAAGCCCGGCTTTCCTTGTTAACTGAGCCTCGCTTATTATCCTTTGTTAACTGACCCAGGCTTTATCGTTTGTCAAAACTGACCCGGGCTTTATTTAATCCTTATTAACTGACCCAGGCTTTTATCCCCTGCTCCTGCAGCGTGGCTACGGCGGTTATGGCCGCTTCCTTGGTCGGCACCCCTAAGCGGATTGTCCCCCCGTCACCTTCCCGCACTCTCAGTATTTCAATATCTACAATATTAATTCCTTTTGCGCCCAGCCAACC
>CAYXHK010000047.1:0-11960 GCA_964464665.1 uncultured Syntrophomonadaceae bacterium | reverse complement strand
TTTTAAACACGCATTTTAAGCCTTTTTTAAAAATAACGCACTACAGTGAAAACTTTTTTAAAATAATCCGCATTTTAGGCTATCTGTTTTCAATCCTTTCTTCATCCGCCACTGGGTAAGAACCTAACAACCGATGCCAGATCGTCTGTTTAAATAGCTCGCTTAAGGCTTTTTCCACCCGGGAATCTTGGCGATGGCCTTCAATATCAATGAAAAACCAGTACTCTCCCAAACTCCGTTTACTGGGCCGACTCTCAATTTTCGTGAGATTTATCCCGGCTTCAGCCAGAGCAGTCAGGGCTTTAAGCAGACTGCCCGGGTGATGCGCCAAAGCAAATACCAAAGAGGTTTTATCGCGCCCGGTTGGCACAGATTCCCTCTGGCTGATTACGATAAAACGGGTATGGTTATAAGATCCATCATTGATATTAGCCGCTGCTACCTTAAGCCCATAAGCTGCAGCCGCCCGACCTGAAGCAATGGCAGCTCCCGGCAAATCTGAACTAAACCAGCGCGGCTCGCCGCCGGCAATCATGCGGGCCGCTTCAGCCGTACTGCTGGCGGACAAACACTGGACCCGCGGCAAAGCATTATCTAAGAATTGCTGACACTGGGCCAGTGCCTGGGGATGGGAAATAACCATGGTTATCTCCGCTAAATCAGTTTCCCGCGAGACGAGCAAATTATGCTGAATCGGTATTATCAGTTCCGCCTCAATTTGCAGCAGTTCCTCTCCGGCCAAAAGATCCAGGGTGGCGTTTACCGTTCCAGCTATTGAGTTTTCAAGTGGTACCACCCCTTTTTCCGCCACCCCCTGCCTCACCGCCTTAAACACTTCCCCAATACTGCCTAAAGCCTGCCGACAAAGCTGCTGATCCGGATAGGAAAAGGCTGCTTCTTCACAATAGGTACCAGTCGGGCCCAGGTAAGCCAGAAACTGCTTTGGTGTTGCCTTTTTACCCACAAGCTTCTCCTCCTTATACCACCTCTAACCCTCGACCCACTGCCTTTGCCACCGGACCTAACTGCTTAAGCAAAGCCCGGTACTTTTCCGGATTTAAGGATTGCGGCCCGTCCGACCAAGCCCTTGCCGGGTCAGTGTGTACTTCAATCATCAGGCCATCGGCTCCGGCAGCTACGGCAGCTAAGGCCATAGGCAAAACCCAGCGCCACTTTCCAGTTCCATGACTAGGATCGACTATCACCGGTAAATGACTGAGGTGTTTTACTACGGGTACGGCGGAGAGATCCAAAGTATTTCGCGTATAAGTTTCATAGGTGCGAATTCCCCGCTCGCATAAAATCACATTCGGGTTTCCTTCCGCGACAATGTATTCAGCCGCCATTAACCATTCTTCAATCGTACTCGACATCCCCCGTTTAAGCAGCACCGGTTTCGAAATCCGGCCTACCCGGCGCAGCAAAGCAAAATTTTGCATGTTTCGTGCGCCAATTTGCAGCAAATCCGTATAATTGGCCACTAATTCGACCGTTTCCGGATTAATCACCTCAGAAACCACCTTAAGTCCGGTCTTTTTACCAGCCTCGGCCAGAAACTCAAGTCCCTTTTCCTCTAAACCCTGGAAACTATATGGAGAAGTTCGCGGCTTGAAGGCTCCTCCCCGCAGGATTCTGCCCCCGGCCTCCCTAATGATCTCCGCTGTTTCTATTATTTGCTCCCGACTCTCCACCGCACATGGTCCGGCCATAATTGCCACTTCGCTTCTACCCACCGCGACTCCCGGATCATCTTCCGTTTTGCCAACCCAGACTACGGAATTCTCCGGCTGCAGTTCCCGACCGACCAGCTTAAAGGGGTGCTGAATAGGCAGGACTTTCACCACCCCCGGCAGATCTTCCAAATTTGCTGCCTCTCCATTTAGTTTGGCATCGCCCACGGCACCGATCACCAATCTTTCCACTCCCCGGATTTCCTGGGTGCGATAACCCAGCTTGGCCAAACGGCGACGCACCTCGTTTATTTGCGCCTCCTGGGCATTTAACTGCATGACCACAATCATTAGTTAACCTCCCTTAAAATAAAGTAAAAAACCGCAGCTTTTTTCCCTGGATAAGGGACGAAAGCTGCGGTTTCCGTGGTACCACCCTATTTGATTGCCCAGTCAGAATTGGGATATGACCTCCAAATAGTATGGGTAGAAAAACAAAAGTCTTTCCATCCCCTAGAGGACGAAAGACTAATCTTTAACGACACCACCCTATATAGCTGCCTTGACTAAAGCAACCCACTTTTACCAGTACGGAAAGATCCTATCGCCAAGTTAGTTTGGCCAAATCTTTCGATACCTGCTTCCTTTTAACGGCGGAAGTTCCCGGAACGACCTACTTGCCAAATTGGTTTCAGTCGTCAGCTTCGGAGAGAACTTCAACTAGTTCCGTCATAGAATTGCTTTCAGTCCAAGACAATTCCTCCCTGAAAGACCTTGCTAGTTTACTTTTCTCCTTCATGGCCATTTCCGATTTTTAATTAATAAAAACATAACAGATTATCAGAGACAATGCAAGCCCCTCAGAACAGATAGCAGACATTGCCTCTGCCGGTTAGATTTACCTAAAGGGAAACGGTCTAAAGTGTCGAATTTTAGGAAAAACATTACTTTAAAGGAGGTTCCCAATTGCATTTGAATTCAAAGGATATTTTAGGAGCTTTGATTTGTTGTGCCTTTTTGATTCTAGGTCTCAGTTTTTGGGAACCAGGTTTAAGCTATTCCACCTATCCGCCGCTGACTGAAGAAGTGACGACTCAAGCGGAACAATCGAATCCTGCGCCCGAACCTTTTGATGTTGATCTTGGACTCAGTGCAGCTAATGCTTCTAGTGTTGCCAGTGCTGCCAGTCCGGCTATTCCTGGTGGTGCTGCCAGTCCTCAAACTACATACGACCAAGACTCAGATGGCAACGATCAACCATCTGCAATAGCTCTGGCACTTCGGGAAACCGAACCCAAAGTTCCAGCTTTAAAGGCGGAGGCTTCCCAAAATACCGACTCTGATAAATCGACAAGCCTTGCCAGCAAACCGGTGGTTAATAAACCGGCCAACGCGGCCAACAAAACGGCGGTTAAAAAATCGAACCAGGCTTCAGTTACCCGCAATAAAACCCAACCCTTGCCCGTGCAGGGCAGCCGTATCGGCGAATTGATTTCCTGGAGCAAAGCCAGCCGGGTTTTTGCCCTATACGACCGGGCACTGATAACGGACGTAGACAGCGGTTTAAGCTTTTGGGTCCAGCGGCGCGGCGGTTCTAAGCACGCTGATAGTCAACCTTTGACCGCGGACGATACCGCTATTATGAAAAAAATATATGGGGGCCAGTGGAGCTGGGAACGAAAAGCAATCGTAGTAACCGTCGATGACCGGCATTTAGCCGCTTCCATGAATGGAATGCCTCATGCGGGAGGGGCAATTAAAAACAATAATTTTGACGGTCACTTCTGCATCCATTTTCAAGACAGTCGAACGCACGGCACCAACAAGTTGGATGCCGGCCATCAGTCGATGGTGCGAAAAGCAGCGGGAAAGTAAACCTATTTATTTGACTCCCCCGCCTTACTTAATACGCTAAAAACAAAGAAAACAGGCTGGTTGTTGGTTCCATGCCTGTTTTTCCCTTTAACTGTTATTGGCTAATAACAAAGAATACCGCAAATAACACGGCATCCCTTGTTTTAATTTCTAAAAAAATTTGTCAATCCCGGAGAAATTATTGTGGAGACGGACATCTTGCTTTAAGCTTCATGCTGCGCCAGTTTATTGCTACATCCCCAGTCCTACGACATAGACGGATAAAGATAAGAAAAACAGATTGATAAAAATCCCGATTCCCCATAATAAATAACCGCCAGCCGCCATATTCAGATACAGTTTGGGCGCTGTGGCCAGATTGATCAGAAAAACAGCGGCAGCAATAACCCCAAGCAGCACCAGTTCCCGGGGCGGACCAGGCAATCCCTGCAGCATCGCGGCTTGCATTGCTCCGGGGAAAAAGGCCACCAGGTAGGCAATGAACGCCAGCAGACAAACCAGGCTTAACCCAGCCAGCGCCAAATAAACATTGTCCTCGCTGGGTACGGGCTGCAGCAAAGATTCTTCGTTTTCATCCAAATCTACAACTTGGGCAATCATCCGGGATTTACGCTGGATAATCTCTGAGAAACACTGTCCGTGTACCGGGGTGACTCCGTACACCCCATTACTCGTCCGCAAGACGATTAAATTGTCTTCCACCTGGGTCCCGATGATCGTCATCACGCCCAGACCAGTTATGTTAAAAGCGCCGGCGCTATAACCGGGCCAACTGGCAGCAAAAACTGCCCAAACTTTAGGTAATCCCACTACCTTTTCAATCGATTGCACCGAGCTCCACGGAATCGTCTTATGGAAAAAACCCCAGGTGATTTCAAGGGCGGTATCCGTCACCAGGTATTTAATGTTAAAGAAAGATAAGATCACGTACAAGCCAAGTAGGGCAAAAATTCCAAAAGGAATGAGCAGCATTATTTTAATTGCCATGCTGGCTTCGGCCAAGGCAAATGATAGTCCTCCGGCCATTGCGGTGGCTAAAACAATGTAAACGACAAAACCGAGGATACCGCCAAGAGTTGGCACTGGTTTATATTTTTCCATTTACTTTTGACCATCTCCCTTTAGAAGACGGCTTTCCTCCTCTCAAAGTAATTTATGATGAAATAAAAGTTGTAACTAAAATATATTCTCTACTTTTCAAAATAATCCTGCAATTTATAGAAATATTTACGATCGTAAATATTTGCGATTAACGATCACTTTTACGGCTGCTCAGCCAAGACTGCTTCAACAGTCATGGTCTTCCCTTCACGGATTATCTCCAAAACTACCTTGTCCCCAGCTTTAAAGCCTCTTAATTTTTGACGGAGATCCTCGGGATCGGTAGTTATTTGGTCATTAACTTTGCGAATCACGTCCCAGGCCTTTATACCGGCTTTCTGGGCCGGACTGTTTGGCGCAACTTCACTGATCAGCGCACCTTGTTGATCCGGCAGCTTTAAACTATAGGCGATATCAGAACTGATCTGTTTCATATAGACCCCTAAATAGGGACGGACTACTTTTCCCCGGTTAATCAGGTCATCCAATACCTCTTTAACCGTATTGATCGGGATGGCAAAACCAATCCCCTGAGCCTGAGCGTTAACAGCGGTATTGATACCAATAACCTGCCCAGCCAGATTCAATAAAGGTCCGCCACTGTTTCCCGGATTAATGGCTGCGTCTGTCTGAATCAAGTTTCGGTACAAACGGTCTTCGATTTGGATGGGACGTCCCAAGGCACTGACCACACCGGCTGTAACCGTATGGTCGAGTCCATAGGGATTACCAATGGCAATCACCCATTCTCCAGGGCGCAGGGCAGCTGAATCGCCCAGATTAACGGCGGATAAAGGCTGATTTGTTTCCAGCTTAAGTACCGCGAGATCTAATTCCTGATCCGCGCCGATCACCTTCGCGGGGACCGGTTCGGAAAAGCCATCTACAGTGACGGTAATCTCCGTGGCTTGATCAACCACGTGTTCGTTAGTAATTACGTAACCGTCCGCAGAAACGATGAATCCACTACCGATGCCTTGGCTTATCTGAGTTTTGGGCTGCCGCTGGGAATCACCAAAAAACTCTCTGAAGAAAGGATCATTGAAAAATGGATTATTCAATGAAACTTCCGTCTCAATAGTGGTATTAATATTTACGACGGCAGGACTAATGCCGGCCACTGTATCAGCAATGCTGGTTGGCCCGATATTCAGATTGCTGCTGGCATTAGCCGTACCTTGGTTCGGCTCTTTCGACGGTTCCCCAACTTTAGTCTTCGGCCACAGGTTAGATAACTCCGGTACTTCGCCGGCTACAACCAGTCCGCCCAAAAAAAAGGCGATTAATAAAGCCGCGGTATAAACCAATAATTTTCGAAGTAAGCCCACTTTTATTCCCCCTTTTATATGAATATTCTATCACTCGCATAAATTAATGTCTATCTTTAGGCGAATACATCAAAGGTTCATACGGGTGTGAACGATTATTAGGAACTCGCTTTCTTCTTAAACCGCGCCGATAATCTAAACTCCGGCGCTGCCGGTTCAGTCTCCAGATCAGGTATAAAACGATAAGCATACCTCCGACTAAGGCCAGGCTTGTTTTCACCAACCAAGACATCGATTCTAAAGGGATATCCTCAGCTAAAACCAAGGGTATCGGTTCTAAGGGCTGCCCCTCGATCTCATAAGTCACCTGCCCGATTGGGGTTCCAGCGGTTAACGGCGGCTTGATATCATCGGCTAAAGATATTTGCGAGAGAGGTTCGATGGTTCTGCCCCTAGGTAGGGATACCTGCAGCGAACGGGAAGCGAGTAAATCCACCTGACGTTCCTTTGTAAAATCCAGGTTGGCGATTACTTGCCCTTGATTAACCAGTATTGCCGGGGTAAATTGCTCAAAGCCGTAGTCTAACAAGGTCGCAGCCTGGGCCCAGATATCACCGCAGCTGCCCAAGATCACCGTAATTAATTCCTGTCCGTCCCTCTCCGCCGCCGCAACCAAACAGTTCTTGGCGGCCCGGGTATAACCCGTTTTTACGCCGGTCGCGCCGGGGTAGGTCCAGAGGAGTCGGTTTAAATTTATCAGATTGCTCTCATACTTTTCGCCATACCAAGGCCGGGTCTGGGTAGAAACCGTTTCGCGAAATTTTGGATTCTGCATGGCTACCCGAGATAAATTAGCTATATCTCGGGCGCTGGAGTAATGGTTTTCTTCAGTCAAACCGGTTGGATTGCTAAAGTGCGTATTGGGCATCCCGATCTTAGCCGCGCGCTGATTCATCAGCAGTGCAAAATTCTCCGGCGAACCCTGACCTATGTACTCACCTAAAGCCGCAGCCGAATCATTGGCTGAATTGAGCAGCGACGCGTAGAGAAGGTTCTCCACGGTTTGGATTTCCTCCGGTTCCAGGTAAACTCGGGTGCCGTCTACGCGGACCGCATTCTCGGAGATAACTACCGGCTCCGCCAGGGAGGATACCTGTTCCAGCGTAATTAAGGCAGTCATAATCTTAGTGGTGCTGGCCATAGGCAACGGCTGATCCGGCTGAAAAGCATAAATAACCTGACCCGACTTGGCATTGATTAAAATAGCCGCTCCGACACTCGATTCTATATCCTTAATGGGAACCAAATACTTTGCAGTCTCCAAAGCTGACGATTCATTTGCGGCAAGCGCTGCTTTAAGCGGCCAAGCCGTAATCAGCAGACTTACGGATAAAAACAGAAGCAGTGTCTTTTTTAAACTTTGGTTAATCAGGGTGATAACCGCAGTCCAATTCAAAGGTTTAATGGCCTGGTCTAATAAATTGAGATTATTAATTCCCTACCCCCCCAGTCTGCCAGAGATTAAGCCTTGGCAATTAAGCCTTGGCGGCAAATTTGCTAATTTCTTAGTTAAAAGCGTATAATATGGGTTGTTGAATACGGAGGTGCTGCCATGATTTTAGTGAGTTCCTGTCTGCTCGGCGTGAACTGCCGTTATGACGGAAAAAACAATTATAATTCGGAGCTTGCTAGCCGTATCGCCCAGGGCCATCTCTTGCCGATTTGCCCGGAACAGCTCGGCGGTCTGCCGACTCCCCGGATTCCGGCTGAAATTATTGGGGGAACCGCCAGCGATTTACTTGAGGCTTATCCATTTATTTTAGAAGATGATGACAATAACATCAAGTTAAATATTGCGGACAACCTGAGCCTGGAAGACTTAGCCGAGGATAACCAAGACTCAGTTTCGGTACGGGTGGTCAATGAGGCGGGTAAAGACTTAACCGCCAATTTTCTTAAAGGTGCCGGCGAGGTGAGTCGATTAGCTAAGAGAGCCGGCGCGCGCGCGGCCATCCTTAAAGCGCGCAGCCCTTCCTGCGGTTGCGGGCAAATCTATAACGGCACCTTTAGCAATTCTATGGTAAACGGGGATGGAATAACCGCCGCGCTCCTGCAAAAACAGGGGATAAAGGTATACACGGAGGAACAACTCACCCTAGAGCTTTTGGATGAACTGCTGGCTGATTCTTAAAGACCAGCCGCGCTTACAGCCACGCAGGAACTAGAATTTACCCGTCCGCATCCAAGTTATTCGGGAGTAACCCACAGGGAGGGAATTAAGATGACGAAAGCAGTCGCCCTATTTTCTGGCGGTTTAGATAGCCAATTAGCCGTGCGCTTGATTCAAGATCAAGGCATAGAAGTAATCGGCGTTTATTTTATCAGCCCATTTTTCGGTAAATCTCCTTGGCTGGAGTCTGCTCAAACTCAATTAAAAATCCAAATCCACCTGATCAATTTTGGGCCGGAATATATCGAGATGCTAAAAAATCCGCTCCATGGCTACGGCAAAAACTTAAACCCCTGCATTGACTGTCATGGGATGATGCTGAACCGGGCTGGACAGTATATGGAACAGATCGGAGCCGACTTTTTAATTACCGGGGAAGTCCTGGGCCAAAGACCAAAGTCGCAGCGGCTGGATGCGCTGCGGATCGTGGAAAAGCTATCGGGTTATCCTGGTTTGGTGCTGCGACCGTTATCGGCGAAACTGCTCCCGCCCACCCTGCCGGAAATAAACGGTCTGGTTAACCGCGAGCAGCTGTTGGCTATTTCCGGCCGTTCCCGCAAAGCCCAAATGGAATTGGCGCAAAAATACGGAATGCATGATTACCCAGCCCCGGCCGGCGGCTGTCTCTTAACCGTACCCAGTTTTGCCGATCGCTTAAAATTGCTGTGGGAGTTTAATCCAGAAGCCCAAGATCACGATTTTGAGCTTTTAAAAGTTGGTCGGCACTTTTTTGGCCCCGGGCAATTTTATTTAATTGTCGGCCGCAAAGAAGCGGAAAACCAGGTTTTGCAGGAGTTGGCCAGGGAAGAAGACCTGCTCTTTAAAGTTACCACCCACCCCGGGCCCCTGTCTTTACTTCGCCGCCCCCCCGGTCTAGCCGGGCTTAATGATTTCCCGACGCCGGACGTGCTGCAAACCGCCGCCGGGATCACAGCGCGGTACAGCGATGCTAAAAACCAACCTTTGGTCGAAGTAAAATACTGGCATCCGAATCAAGAGCCTCAGTTTATCCAAGCAGCGCCGCAAGAGGCGAATTGATAAAATTAAATCAGGGCGGACTCCTTACGATTATATGTTCTAGCACCCTGCTAAGCTGATCCACGGTAAAATTGAACCAGGGTGGACTCCTTACCCTTGGCTAGGTGTTTGGCACTATCAACCCGCACTAGGACTTTCACCCATTAGACTGCGCCCATGCCAGGCGAACCACAAATAAAACCCCCGGAATTTCGTAATTTCCGGGGGTTTTGCAAAAACTCTATAAGCTGATTAGAAGCGCAGAATATTTCCTTGCTTACCACAGGATATGATGCCAGTCTCTTCTTGCGTAAAGGATTCTCTCGACATCAACGACCTTTGACTTCTCATCTATCATGAAAAAGACAATATAGTTCTTTACGAGCAGTTTTCGATATCCTATCATTGCCAGCCTTTCATCAGTCACTGGAGGGTGTTTTTGCGGTATGACCATTAAATCCGCGATAGCTTCCTCAACGGTGGTCATCATCTTCGATGCGGTCATAGGTGCCGACAGTTGTGCATTGATATATCGAACGATGTTACGCAAGTCGTTTTCGGCAGATTCCGATACGTCGACCCTATAATTTGCCATCAGTCATCTCCTGCCTGATGTCTCGCATCACATCTTGAAGCGGACGCTTTCTTCCCTCTTTTACTGCAGCCCTGCCCTCATCAAGCAGTTGGTAAAGTTCGAGTTTGCCGTTGAGCATCTCGTAAGTCTCAATACTCATCACAGCCAAATCTCCTTGCCCATTTTTCGTAATAAAAACTGGCTCCCGGCTTTCCCGGCAAAACGTCGAAATCTCATTGTAGTTGTTCCTTAAGTCCGTGCTGGATTTTATGTTTGGCATTAAATCGGCCTCCTCGCCTTATCTAAATAAATTATACACTAATTTCTTTAGATTGGCAACGCTGCCTTGTTCAGAACGTCCCGAGATGAATTCTTTCCACATAAACAACTATCTTATCCAATAACTTCCTTGATTGATTCTGAACATATAGACACTGCTTTATCAATTTCTTCCTCATTAATAATCAAAGGCGGATTGAAATATAATACATTTCCCAGCGGTCTCAAGATTAAGCCTTTTCCCAATGCGTTCTTATAAATTTGATAACCAATTCTAAGTTTTGCATCATACTCTTCTTTAGTATTCTTATCTGTTACCAATTCCATCGCATTAATAAGACCAATATGGCGGATTTCGCCGATATGCGGATGGTCTGATAGCGCCCCGTTCAATTTATTATTAAGATATTTAGCCCTTTTTTCAGCATCTTCCAATATTTGATCTTCTCTTAAAATCTTCTGAACAGCCAGTGCCGCAGAACAGCCTAAAGGATTTCCACTATAGGTGTGACTATGCATAAAGGCTTTACCCTCGTTGTAGTCAGCATAAAATGCTTCGTAAATATGATCGGTTGTGATAGTAATCGCCATTGGCATGTACCCGCCGGTTAAGCCTTTAGAAATACACATGATATCCGGGCTTACACCGGCATGCTCAAAGGCAAACATTTTCCCGGTTCGGCCAAATCCGGTGGCAATTTCATCTGCAATTAAAAGAACCCTATACTTATCGCATAAAGCACGCAGCTTCTTTAAATAAATGGCGGGATAGATTCTCATTCCCGCGCCTCCCTGTAACAATGGTTCTACAATTATGGCACAGGTTTTATCCGCATGCTCTGCAAATGCTTTTTCTGCATTTACCAAACATTCCGCATTGCAGCAGTCTCTACATTTTCCATAGGGGCAACGGTAACAATCCGGCGCTTCCACATGAATAGTATCCATCAGCATAGGCCGATATATTTTGGCGTATAAATCCATACTGCCCACAGATAATGCCCCGATTGTTTCTCCATGGTATCCTTCGGTAAGACACATAAACCTGGTTTTCTCCGGATGACCAGTCTGGTACTGATACTGAAAACTCATTTTCAAAGCGCATTCTACTGACGCTGAACCATTATCGGAAAAGTTGAACTTGGTGAGACCAGGGGGGATAACCTCTATTAGCTGTTCGCAAAGAGTAATGGCCGGTTCATGGGAAAAATTAGCGAAGATGACGTGCTCCAACTGGTCTAACTGGTTTTTAATGCATTCATTGATTTTAGGGTTGCAGTGGCCTAAGAGATTGCACCACCAGGAGCTGACAATATCGATGTATTCTTTTCCGTCTTTATCATAGAGATATACCCCTTTGCCATGATCAATAATGATCGGTCTGAGTTCCTCATAATCTTTCATTTGGGAACAAGGATGCCAGATATATTTTAAATCTTTCTCTGCCAAATTCATGATTATCCTTCTTTCTACCCATATAACGCAGCCAGTTTATCCGCGTTTAGGTCGAGTTCTGCAGCATTATCTTTCACGCAGGCAATTACGGAAAGTCCGGTCATAATCTCAACCATTTTTTTATTGTCCTCTTCCATTAAGTTGCCTTCATGATAATGATTAAAGATTATCCCTTTAACCGGGAGGTTTTTCTGCTTCATATATTCGACTGTCAAAACCACTGAATTGATAGTTCCCAAGCCTGCGTTCGCAATAATCAAAGTTCCCAGTTTCAGCTCTTTAATAATATCCTCCAGCCAAATCTTCTTATTATCAAATCGAATAGGACAAATGATCCCCCCGCTGCCTTCCATTGTCACAAAATCATATTTATCCAATGCTTTCTGAAAAGCTGTCTTTACCACATCAATTTCCACTGGATTACCTTCCAGCCTAGATGCCAGATGTGGAGATACTGCGTTTTGGTAAACATATGAAACCAGATTTTCCAT
>CAYXHK010000046.1:0-12021 GCA_964464665.1 uncultured Syntrophomonadaceae bacterium | reverse complement strand
GAATACGACGCTGAAATTAAGGATCATGATTACGAGGAATAAGGGGTGATACGGATGGCCCGGATTAGGAAAATCCCGCAGCGCAAATGCATTGGCTGTCAGGAAATGAAAAATAAAAAGGAACTAATACGGGTGGTTCGTACCCCCGCCGGTATAATCACCATAGACTCGACTGGGAAACAGGCTGGTCGCGGAGCGTACGTCTGTCCGGCTCTGGATTGCTTAAATCAGGCAATAAAAGGGAAGCGTTTTGACAAGGCTCTTGAACACCCGGTTGCGCCGGAGATCTTGGAGGCGTTGAAAGCGAAAGTGGTGACTTAAATGAACCGCAGCCAGCCAGAAAAGTGGAAAGCCTTATTGGGTTTAGGCTTTCGGGGCAGCATGGTAATCTCCGGTACTGAGGCAGTATGGTCGGCCTTAGTAAAAAAACGAGTCTGGCTGTTGATTTTAGCCAAAGATGCGGCGGAGCGAACTAAGCTGGATTTTCAGAAACAGTGTGCCCAGGTCGGAGTTCCTTGGATAGAGTTATCGGCAAAAGAGGTTTTAGGATACTGTACGGGTCAATCACCCCGAGCAGTGTTGGCGGTAACAGATAAACAAATGGCAAGGGCAATTCTTAAGGTGGTTCCACCAGACAATGATTCAGATTTGGCAGATGGTTAAATTGTGGGGGTGATTGAATGGCAAAAATCAGGGTGCATGAGTTAGCTAAAGAGATGGGACTGAATAGTCGAGACCTGGTGCAGCGACTGCAGGATTCGGGTATTCAGGTTAAAAATCACTTCAGCACCCTTGAAGAAGCAGAAGTGGCCAGTATAAAAAATCAGGCGCAGAGGGAATCTTCTGCTTCTAAGAAGTCAGGGCAGCGCGAAGCGATAAAAAAAGAAACAGAAGCGGAACGGCCGGATTCTGCTATGCTGGAACCCAAAGTGGCACCAGCCGGGACTCGGTCTCGTCCCAGTGGAAAAGCAGGGGAAACTACAAAATCAGGGCCGTCTCGTTCTGAGGAAAGGGGGTCAGACCGGAGAATGACCTCCAGTCGAAACGATGGTCCAATAAGGGATCAGGGGAATGAATCAACATCCAGGGGGAGCGTCAAGCAGACGAGTTTGGAGGGCGCTTTAAATACCGTTTCACCCGGTTCCACTGGTGCAGTGAACGAACGGCCGGCTGGGAACCGACCGGCCGGGGAGCGGCAACCGATGAATCGGCCGTCGGGAGACCGACCGCCCATGAACCGGCCGCAAGGTGACCGGCCACCGATGAATAGACCCCAAGGTGACCGGCCACCGATGAACCGGCCGCAAGGCGACCGGCAACCGATGAACCGGCCGCAAGGCGATCGGCAACCGATGAATCGGCCGCCGGGAGACCGGCAAGCGATGAACCGGCCGCAAGGCGACCGGCAACCGATGAATCGACCCCAAGGGGACCGACCGCCCATGAACCGACCGCAAGGCGATCGGCAACCGATGAATCGACCCCAAGGGGACCGGCCACCCATGAACCGACCGCAAGGCGATCGGCCGCCGATGAATCGACCGCCGGGTGATCGGCCGGCCATGAACCGGCCGCAAGGCGACCGGCCGCCGATGAATCGACCGCCGGGTGATCGGCCGTCCATGAATCGACCGGGCATGAATCGGCCTCCGATGAACCGACCGCCGGGTGACCGACCAACCGGCAATTACGGGGATAGGCCAGCTAACCGGCCTGCGGGTCCACGTCCCGGGAGTCCCCGGCCAGCGGCAGTTCCCCCGGTGCCCGTTAAACCAACGGGCAGGGCGGTAGAACGGGATAAGGCTAAAATACAGGATGATTCCTTCCAAAACCGGGGTGCGGGTAAAGGCGCTCCGACCAAGAAAACCGACCCGAAACGACCGATCAATCGTCCTCCATCTGGACGGGACCGGATCGTCAGTCTGGTTGATGATGATTCAATGGGCGGCCGTGGCCGGAAAAAACTGGGCCGTCCCGGCAGTAAAGGCAGCCGAGGCAAGGCCACGCCCCGGGTGACCGCGCCCAGTCTGCCCAAAATTGTTACCATTGGTAAAAGTGTGACGGTCCAAGATTTGGCTGGGGCTCTAAATCGAACTTCGGCGGACTTGATCAAGCGCTTAATGTCGCTGGGGGTTATGGTTACTGCCACCCAAACGATTGACTTTGATACGGCAGCCATTGTTTGCGGCGAATTAGGGGTAGAGGCTCAACCGGAAATTACCCAGGAAGAAGCTTTAATTCCGGATATTGTAGATGATCCGGCAATTCAGAAAGAAAGACCGCCGGTAGTTACCGTGATGGGCCACGTGGACCACGGAAAAACTTCCCTTTTGGATGCGATCCGAAAAACCAAAGTCACTGCAAGCGAAGCTGGGGGAATTACCCAGCATATCGGGGCTTATCAGGTAGAGATCAACGGCAAAAGAATTACTTTTATCGATACCCCGGGCCATGAAGCTTTTACTTCTATGCGCGCCAGAGGGGCACAGGTTACGGATATTGCCATTTTAGTTGTTGCCGCTGACGATGGGGTGATGCCGCAAACGATTGAGGCGATTAACCATGCCCGGGCTGCCGAGGTGCCGATTATTGTGGCGATCAATAAGATCGACAAACCGGAAGCCAATCCGGAACGGATTAAACAACAATTGACGGAATATGGATTATTAGCGGAAGACTGGGGTGGAGATACTATTTGTGTGCCGGTTTCCGCCCATTCCCGGGAAGGGTTGGATACCTTACTCGAAATGATTCTGCTGGTTGCCGAAATGGGTGATATTCAGGCCAATCCCGACCGGCCGGCTAAAGGTACGGTTATTGAAGGCCAGCTGGATAAAGGCCGAGGCCCAGTTGCCACGGTTTTGGTGCAGCATGGAACCTTGCGGATCGGCGACTCGGTCCTGGTTGGTTTAACCTACGGCAAGGTTCGGGCCATGGTGGATCACCGCGGCGAATGGCTTAAGGAAGCCGCCCCTTCGACTCCAGTAGAAGTACTCGGTTTGGATGGAGTGCCTATGGCCGGGGATATCCTGCAGGTGGTTTCGGAAGAAAAGATTGCCCGACAGATTACCGAGACCCGGCAGGATCAGCGCCGAGAAGAGGAAATGCACAAATCCGTAAGGGTAACCTTGGATGATCTGTTTAAACAGATTAAAGAGGGACAAATCAAAGAATTAAATGTAATCATCAAAGGCGACGTGCAGGGCTCGATTGAAGCGCTGCGGCAGTCCCTGGAGAAACTGAGTACAGATGAAGTCCGCGTGAATATGGTGCATACCGGGGTAGGGACGATTAATGAGAATGACGTGATGCTGGCAGCCGCTTCTAATGCCATTATTATCGGCTTCAATGTCCGACCGGACCACAACACCCGTCGCGCCGCAGAACAGGAACAGGTGGACATTCGTCTTTACCGGGTGATCTATGAAGCAGTTAATGATGTAAAGGCCGCGATGAGCGGGTTACTCGATCCCGAATGGAAAGAGGTTGTCTTAGGGAGAGCCGAGGTTCGGGCAACCTTTAAGGTACCGAAGGTAGGTATGATTGCCGGGTGTTATGTATTAGACGGGAAGATGGTCAGGGGTGCAGAAGTACGGGTGCTCCGCGATGGGGTTATTATTCAGGAAGGTAAAATTGACTCTCTGCGCCGGTTTAAAGATGACGTAAAAGAGGTTATGCAGGCCTTTGAATGCGGGATTGGGATTGAGAAGTTCAACGACGTTAAAGAAGGCGACATCTTTGAAGACTATATGATGGAACGAATCGAACGTTCCCTTTAAACTGCGCGCGTAGTCAAAGCAGGAGGTGTGGGCGATGGGAGTGCACCGGGCCAATCGGCTGGCGGAAGAGATGAAGAAGGAGATTTCGGAAATTCTCCGGGACGAAATTAAAGACCCGCGAGTAGGCTTTGTCAGTGTAACGCGAGTAGAAGTATCATCTGATCTCCGCTATGCCCGGGTTTTCATTAGTGTGCTGGGCGATCCGGTTGAACGCCGGGAAGCGGAAAAAACCTTGAAAAAGGCCGGGGGATTCATTAGAACGCAGTTAGCCCATCGCATTCGGCTGCGTTACACCCCAGAGCTTACTTTTAAGCTGGATGAATCAATCGAGCACGGCATCCGGATTTCCAGCCTCTTTAGGGAAGGTCTGGATGATGATTTGACGGCAGAGGATACTTAGATGGAGATGGAGAGTCTTAAAAGCCTGAAACAAATTATCGATTCCGGCAGGCGTATTTGGCTTTCTTCCCACGTCAGCCCGGATGGAGACAGCATCGGGAGTCTGATTGGGTTAGGTTTGGCTTTGGAGTCTTTGGGAAAAGAAGTGTCGCTGGTAAACACGGATGAAACTCCGGAACTGTATCAGTTTTTGGCGGGCGCGGAACGGATTTTGCGTCCGGACCAGGTGTCCGGGCTGCCGGATACCGCGATTCTGGTCGATTGCAGCGATCTCAAACGGGTAGGTCCGGATTTGGCGGAGCGCTTGAGCCAAGTGCCGGTGCTGGTTAATATCGATCATCATCTGAGCAACTCGCGGTTTGGCCATTATAATTTAGTGGAAGAAGGCGCAGCCGCGACCGCCGAGATTATCGTCAAGCTTTTAGGACCATTGGGGGTTAAACTTAACCAGACCATCGCCACGGCTCTGTATACGGGCATCGTGATGGATACCGGCAGTTTCCAGTATTCGAGTACCACGTCTGAGACTTTTCGGCTCGCGGCTTTGCTGCTGGAACAAAAAGTGGATTTAGATCTGCTGCGGGATAAACTGTTTGAAACCCAGCCCTTAGCCCAGCTTAAATTATTGGGGGAAGCTTTGCTCAATTTAAAGATCTCCGCTAACGGAAAGATTGCCTGGGTGGAAGTTGACCAGGAGATGTTAAGGCGAACCGGGGCCAAGGATGAGTATTGTGACAGGCTGATAAACCACCCGCGTTCTGTGGCCGGCGTGGAGATCGGGATGCTGTTCCGGGAAATTCCCGGGGAACAGATCAAGGTAGGACTGCGTTCCAAAGACTATGCGGACGTAAATCAGCTGGCCTCCCAATTTGGCGGTGGCGGTCACCGCCGCGCGGCGGGATGCGTTCTCCCCGGCCGGATGGAAGAAGTGGTTAAACAGGTTTTGTCCGCAGCGGAAGAGATGCTGCGTCTCGCCTAAGATTTAGATTTTAGACTTGATAAAAGTTGAAAGCTATCTTAAAAATATCAGACTATCTCTTCGATTTAAGCATATAGGATCAATTTAAGCATATAGGATCAATTTAAGCATATAGGATCAATCGTCCTCCTGTTTAAAAAAATAGGGATCATCGATTAATATGATCAATATATTTATGCTCTATATTATTTATGAGAATCATTTATTTGAGAATATACGATTACCGGGATAATAATTCCTTATAAATAAGAAAATAAAGATGAAGAGTGAAAAGTATGATCGGGATGATTAACCTGCTGAAACCAGCGGGTCCCACTTCTCACGATGTAGTGAATTGGCTGAGAAGACAGTTAGGGATTCGCCAGATTGGTCATTTAGGCACCTTAGACCCGGGTGCGGCCGGCGTTTTGCCGGTTTGTGTGGGCGCTGCGACCCGATTGGCTGAATATATGGCGGATTGGTCAAAGACCTATCGGGCAGAAATGCTGCTGGGTCTTGTGACGGACAGCCAGGACCTGTTTGGGAAGCCGCTCCTTTCTTCAAAGCCGGCAGACATTTCGGCGGAGCGAATCCAGGAGGTCCTGCAGCAGATGCTGGGGCCGCAGGAACAGCTGCCGCCAATGGTTTCAGCCGTAAAGCACCAAGGCAAAAGGTTGTACGAATTAGCCAGGCAGGGCCAGACAGTACCCCGAAAACCGCGAAGCATTGTCATTGAGGCATTAAACGTGGGCCCAATCCAGTTTGAACCTTACCCCCGGGTGCTTTTTGAAGTAACCGTTTCCAAGGGAACTTATATTCGAACTTTGTGCGCAGAAGTCGGGGAACGGCTGGGTTGCGGAGCTTGCATGGCCTTTTTGGTCCGTACCGGCTGCGGACCATTCGCGATCACCGATTCCTGGACCCTGGAAGAAATACAAACAGCCATTATGCAAGGGGATTTTTCTTTCCTGCTGTCCCCCAAGCTGGGACTTAAGGATTGGCCGGTCTGGACAATTAAGCCTAATGCTTTAAACTTAGTATTAAACGGAAATACGCTAGGGGTTGAATATTTGCTAAACCCTGATTCCATAGAGGTGCCGCCCGGCACCCGGGGCTGTTTGCAGCAGCCGAACGGAGAATTATTAGCCATCGGCGAAACCGCCCAAAATGCAGCTGGGCAGTGGTACATAAAGCCAAAAAAAGTTTTGGTCAGCGGTAATGTTTTAAGGTGAGGAGAAGAGTGAACATGCTAGTCCTGAAGGATCCGCAGGAGATTGCCCGAAAATTTGATCGGGTGGTGGTGGCCCTTGGTAATTTTGATGGGGTGCATATTGGACACCAACGTCTTATTCGTCAAATGGTCCTGCACGCACAGAAAACCGGCGCAGCGGGAGTAGTATTTACTTTTGACCCTCATCCCCTCCAGGTACTGGTTCCGGATAAGGCCCCCCGACTTTTGATCAGTCCGGAAAAAAGAACGGAACTTATAGCCCGCTTGGGCGCGGATGCCTTATTAATGGTACCGTTTAACCGGGATATAGCCCGGTTATCGCCGGAATTTTTTGTTCACGATATTTTACGCCGGCAATTAGGGGCGGAGGCCGTGTTTGTCGGCTTTAATTATACCTTTGGCCACCGGGGCGCTGGGACTCCGGAACTCCTTGCCAGTCTCGGCAAAGAATTAGGTTTCCACGTGCAGGTCCACCCGCCGGTGCAGATCGGCGATACGACCATCAGCAGTACTCTGGTGCGCAAGGCTTTAGAAGAGGGAGATATCGGACGGGCCCGCAGTTACCTGGGCTATTGGCCGGTCCTGGAAGGCCGGGTGGTTTTGGGTGATCAGCGCGGAAGACAGATTGGCTTTCCCACCGCCAACCTTAACCTGGATAACGAGATCTTGATTCCGTCTCGCGGGGTTTACGTGGCTCAGGTCCGGGTTGGGGACCGGGTTTATGACGGAGTGGTGAACATCGGGGTTAAGCCAACCTTTGGTTCAGCTTTAAGTCCCTCAGTTGAAGTCCATATCCTGGAATTTGCGCAGGTAATCTACGACGAATGGGTGCAGCTTTCCCTGCTGCATCGACTGCGGGGTGAAATCCGCTTTTCCAGTGTTCCCGAACTTATTTATCAAATCCAGCAGGATATTGAGGCCGCCCGTTTGATTAAAACCAAGGTACTGCTAAATCAGGCCTGATTGTTTACAATTAATTTCCTCTGTGGTAAAATAATTTTTGGTAAAGGTTCCGAATCCTTGGGAAGGAGAGATACGGATGGCTTTACCGGTAATGGACGAACGACATCAGGAATTAAAACGAATGGTTCAGCTTGTGTCAGTTATCTGTTTTAGTGAAGAGTTTTTGATGCTTAGCAAAGAACTCGAGTCTCTTTACTTAAAAGCGGGTAACGAAAAGGCCTTGATGCTGGCCTTCCAAGATGCTCTCTACTCTCTTTTGTCTCAGGAAGAAGTCGACTTCCGCTTGGCTAGAGGGTATTAGGAGAGGAAAAAACCGGGGGTGTGACCCGGTGAAGATCATAATTACCGAGCATGCCAAAAAAAGATTGAGAGATTTTCGGCAGGACCGCATCCTGAATACGGATATTTACCTGGCGGCTAAGGATATCCCAGGTTATATCCCATCGGCTACCCGATTTCGGGGTTTTGTCGCTCGATCTGGCCGCGTATTTGACTTGGTGGTGAAAGATATTTCTGACGGACGCTTAGTTATAACCATTATCGGCAAATAGTTCCGGCAAGGTTTGCGAGGATTCGAAATGGGATTAGAACCATGTACTAGGGTTACCGAAGACTCCGACGGTATCCTTGGGCATAGGGGATTTACGAAAAGGAGGTGACTGCTGAGTGACGCTCAGTGTCGAAGGAAAACATAGTATCATTGAGGCTTATAAACTGCACGAAAATGATACCGGGTCTCCAGAGGTTCAGATTGCTATTTTGACTAATCGGATTAATAGCCTGACAGATCATTTGCGGACCCATAAAAAAGACCATCATTCCCGACGCGGTCTTTTAAAAATGGTTGGCCAACGTCGCGGTTTGTTGAACTATCTGAAGAAATCTGACGTGGAAAGATATCGCACACTCATTGGCCGACTTGGTTTACGCAGATAATATTTCTAGGTAGATTAAACTTACAAAAAGGGCGGCCGACCGCTCTTTTTGATTGTAAGAAAAAATAAAATTCAAATTAAGACGACTTAACTTAGTACATACTAGTTATAGATAAAGTTAAGAATAAAGATTTGGTTAAAGGAGGAAAATGTCTGTGCATACATTTTCCACAAGTTTAGGGGGCCGCACCCTAACGATTGAAACCGGTAAGATGGCGAAGCAAGCCAGCGGGGCTGCTTATGTAAGATACGGAGATACTGTAGTTTTGGTTGCCGCGACTGCCTCAGATGAACCGCGGGAAGGGATAGACTTCTTCCCCATGACTATTGATTACGAAGAACGGATGTACGCGGTTGGCAAGATCCCCGGCGGGTTCATTAAACGGGAAGGAAGGCCTTCGGAAGCCGCCATTTTAGCGGCCCGTTTGATTGACCGTCCGCTGCGTCCCCTTTTCCCCAAAGGATTTCGCAATGACGTTCACGTTGTAGCTACCGTAATGTCGGTCGATCACGACCACGCTCCGGAAGTTGTGGCCATGATCGGGGCATCTTGTGCCTTAGGGGTTTCCAATATCCCCTTTATGGGTCCGGTAGCCGGGGTTGCCGTAGGCCGGGTTGATGGACAACTGGTGATTAATCCCACTAAAGAGCAAGCCGAACGTTCGGAAATGCACCTGATGGTGGCCGGCACCAAAGAAGGGGTTATGATGGTAGAAGCCGGCGCAAAGGAAGTCCCGGAAGCGATAATGCTCGACGCCATCACCTTTGGGCATGAAGCGATTAAGGAACTGGTCGCATTTCAGGAAGAAATTATTGCGGCGGTAGGCCTGCCGAAACGGGACGTGCCGCTCTTTGAAATCCCCAGTGAGATTTCCGCAGCGGTGCAGGAGTTTGCAGCGGATAAACTGAATCAGGCGGTTCGCAACGCGGATAAACACACCCGGGAAGAATTTATTCAAGAAGTTAAAAAAGAAACGGTCGAACATTTTGCCGATATATTCCCTGAAAAGGATAAACTGGTTAAACAGGCTTTAGACAAGCTGCTAAAAAGTACCGTCCGCAAGATGATCACCTTTGAAGGAATTCGGCCTGATGGTCGGGCTCTCGATGAAATTCGTAAGATAACGTGTGAGGTAGGTCTGCTGCCGCGGACCCATGGTTCTGGACTATTCACCCGGGGTCAGACCCAGGTGTTTACGGTCTGCACCTTAGGGACCATGGGCGATATTCAAATTTTGGACGGGCTGGGATCCTCCGAATCGAAACGCTACATCCACCATTACAATATGCCGCCTTACAGCGTAGGAGAAACCAGACCGATGCGCGGCCCCGGCCGGCGGGAAATAGGGCACGGCGCCTTGGCGGAAAGGGCCCTGGAACCGGTAATCCCCTCCGAAGCTGAGTTTCCCTATGCCATTCGGCTGGTGTCCGAAGTAATCGAATCCAACGGTTCTACCTCCATGGGCAGTGTTTGCGGCAGTGCTTTATCCCTAATGGACGCCGGGGTACCGATCAAACGGCCGGTATCGGGTATTGCCATGGGTTTAGTCAAGGAAGAGGATGGTTTTGCTATCTTGAGCGATATTCAGGGCATGGAAGATGCCTTGGGCGATATGGACTTTAAGGTGGCCGGCACCCGTAACGGCGTTACCGCCCTGCAAATGGATATCAAGATTGCCGGGGTCAGCCGGGAAATCTTAGAGGCAGCTTTGGCGCAGGCGAATGCGGGTCGGATGTTTATCATGGACAAAATGATGGAAGCGATCAGCACGCCTCGGGAAGACCTGTCTCCTTTTGCTCCGCGAATTATCACCTTTAACATTGATCCGGACAAGATCCGGGAGGTCATTGGACCGGGTGGTAAAATGATCAAGAAGATAATTGACCAGACCGGGGTCTCGATTGATATTGAAGACGATGGTCGGGTTTTTATCGCCTCAACAGATTCGGAGGCCGCTAATCAGGCGGTAACCATTATTAAGAACCTTACCCAAGACGTTGAGGTTGGAAAGGTTTACCTGGGCAAAGTAGTTCGCCTGATGGATTTTGGCGCTTTCGTAGAAGTGATTCCGGGGGTAATGGGCATGCAAGGCAAGGAAGGTCTGGTTCACATCTCGCAGCTCGCGGAAGAAAGAGTGGCCCGGGTTCGGGACGTGGTTAAGGAAGGCGATGAAATCTTAATCAAAGTAACCGAAATTGATCGTCAAGGCCGGATTAATCTATCCCGAAAAGAAGTACTGAAAAGCCAGAAAAAAATATAGCGGAAAAGCCGATTAGCCAGTTAAAAGCGGCAATGAAGGGCAAAAACAAACAAACGCGTAACCAGGATATATAAATAAAAACAACCTGGGATAAATATAATCTTAAGCTATTAATTTAGCCCTCTTAAAATAAACCGAGTCTCTCGGTTTATATTTATTTTGAGGCCGGAATCGGGCTTGCTTAACTACAATCTGAATCTGACCGAATTAATTAAAACGATTTGACTGCAGGTTCAAATCGGACATTGGAACATATAATGAGTAATAATGCAGCATTGGTCCCAAGCAGGAGATATTGGAACATTTAATAAGTAATCAAGTTCGGGCAAATCAGTTTTTTGTTGAATTTTCCGGATAAAAGGCGATTTTTTCTTGTCCCCTCAGGGGACAAACGGAATTAATAATAATTATTATTTGAGTGCCAGAACGGAAATTAGATATATATGATTTAGTTAAGGATGGATAAGTATCCCGCCAGTATAGAGAGTTTTAAAATCAGGATGAACAAAATTTAATCTAGGTGCATAAGTATGAGCAAGTGTAAAAGTTTTGTCACTAGTGACCGCCTTCTAAACCGAGTTTTTACTCGGTTTATTTATTTGGCGGCCCGCATATACTTGGGTGAAGGGAGCGAGCCGGATGAAAAACCGAATGAAGAATCGTTTTCGGGTGCCCAAGGACTGGTTAAATGCCGTTTCTGACTGGAAATTTTATCTTGGTTTAACCCTGCTGCTCGGCTTGGGGGCTATTGTTTTCGTCAATATTTCCGCGGAAATAAGCTGTACTGCTACGGGAAAGCAGCCGATTTACCAGGGGAGGACCGGACAACAAGTGGTTGCCTTGACCTTTAATGTTGACTGGGGGGAAGAGTATCTCCCTGATGTTATGCAAATCCTAAATGAGAATCAGGCCTCTGCCACCTTTATGGTTACCGGGAGATGGGCCAAGTCACATCCCGAATTGATCAGCAGTATAGCGGCTGCCAACCATGAAATCGGCAACCACGGTTATTCCCATGGGCATCCCAATCAAATGGGCCGCAGTGAGTTAGCGGACGATATTTTACGTACCGAGGCGGCAGTTGCCGAGATCTGCGGCCAAAAAACCCGCCTGTATGCACCGCCTTACGGGGAGTTTAATGAACGGGTTATTGAAACTGCCGATTCTTTAGGGTACCCTTTGATTATGTGGAGTTTGGATACCGTTGACTGGCGTAAACCGCAGCCGGCTACGATCGTCCAACGGGTAAGCAGCCGGGTGGAGGCGGATTTTATCGTGTTGATGCACCCAACTGAGCCTACAGTGCAAGCCTTGCCCGAGATTCTGAAATTCCTGCAGGGAGCCGGGTACCGTTTGGTCACGGTTTCTGAAATAATATCAGAAGGAGGTTGAAGCAATCATTAACTCATTTGAACCCAGCAAAACACGTCGCCAAGCTTACCTGACCCCCGGGTTTGCAATTTTAAACCGCCTTATCCGAGGCGTTTATCGATTT
>CAYXHK010000045.1:0-12097 GCA_964464665.1 uncultured Syntrophomonadaceae bacterium | reverse complement strand
CATACTTTTTATGCCCGCCCATTAATCAGCGCTCCCCCTTATTATATATTTCTAAGATTCGACTGGCTGTTTCCTCCACCGCTTTATTGGTTACATCAATGACTGGACAGCCAAGCTTTTTAATAACCCCTTCCGCGTACTCTAATTCCAGATAGATTCTTTCCATGCTGGCGTAACTCGCATTGGAAGCGAGACCCAAAGCCTTCAGACGCTCGGTCCGGATCGCGTTAAGCAGATTCGGTTTGATGGTCAGCGCCACTACCTTTTTAGGCGGCAGCTGCATCAATTCCTTAGGCAGCGGCACCTCCGGCACTAACGGGACATTGGCTACCTTTATGCGCTTATGCGCCAGATACATACTGAGCGGGGTTTTAGAAGTCCGCGAGACCCCAATCAGCACGATGTCCGCCAGAGGTAATCCCCGGGGGTCCTTCCCGTCATCGTATTTAACCGCAAATTCGGTAGCTTCGACCCGGCGGAAGTATTGCTCATCCATCTGCCAAAGCAACCCGGCTTTTAATTTGGGAACCAAGCCATAGTACTGCGCAATAACGTCAATCATCGGGCCTAAAATATCGACCGCCACCAAATTCTTTTCCTTAATCAGCTCTTCCAGCCGTTGTTTCATTTCCGGCAGGACTACAGTATAAGCTACTATCGCTCTGGCGGCACTAGCCTCGTTTAAAACCGCTTCTAAGTGCTCCACCGTATTCACATAAGGAATGCGGCGAATTTCGGAACGGCCGCCATCAAATTGACTGACTGCGGCCCGGGCTACCATCTCCGCGGTCTCGCCCAGAGAATCTGAAATAACGTAAATCAACGGTTTGATATCTTCGGCCATTTCATCAAGCCTCCAGTATATACATTTTACCTAGAAACTACTCCATCTGGGGAGTATTTTCCTGCCGACTGCCGGAAATTAATAAATTATATCCCGGCCGGCGGCTATTAAACAACCACTATTTTAGAAAAATCGGCAATTTTAGCCGCCAGATTGTCAATCTGTTTTAAAAGCGCCAAGCGGTTATGCCGGGTAGCGGGATCTTCAGCCATGACCATAACCCCGGCAAAAAAGGCGCCGATTGGCTCACGCAGCGTGGCCAGGACCCCTAAAACCCGCGCGATGTCTTTGTGCTTTAAGGATTCGATTACCTCAAATTGGGCTCGGATCAAAGCGGAGTGCAACTCTCCCTCTACCGGCTCCAACAAAAGGGTTTTGTCTATGGTTTCCGTTTCCGCATGCTGAGCTAAATTATGGGCGCGCAGGTAAGCCGTAAGCAGGTCGTCAAATTCGGGCTGCTGCCTAAAGGTCTGCAGCCCCAAAGCTCTTCGCTGCAAATCCGCCAAGTTGTCAAAACCAATCGCGAGTACCGAATCCAAAACATCATGGGCGATATCTTGCTCACTCAAAATATTACGTAAGCGCAGTTTAAAAAATTCGCTGATCTCAGACAGCACCTGTTCCCGGGTCAGTTTCATCTGCACCTGGTCTGCGGGATAAAGGGCAAATGCCTGGTCGATCAGTCCAGTAAGCGAGATCTCTAATCCACGCTCCAACATGATCCGGCAGATGCCGAGCGCTTGCCGGCGTAAAGCATACGGGTCCTGAGACCCGGTTGGCTGGATGCCGACGCCAAAACAGCCGACGATCGTATCGAGTTTATCGGCGAGGCTGACTACCATCCCTAATTCCGTGGTCGGCAGGATATCCCCGGCATGACGGGGGAGATAGTGTTCAAAGATAGCCTGGGCAACCGCCGGTTTTTCACCGCAGCGCCGGGCATACTCCGCTCCCATGATGCCCTGCAGTTCGGGGAACTCATAAACCATATTGGTAACCAGATCGGTTTTAGCCAGGAAGGCCGCCCGGTCCAGATCCGCAATCTGTTCCGCGGCCCAGCCCAAATCCACCGCTATTTGACTGGATAAGGTGCGGATCCGCTGGGCCTTGTCCGAAACCATCCCCAGACTCTCCTGGAAAACGATCTTTTCCAGCTTCTTAAAGTTTTCGGCCAGGGGAACCTTTAGATCTTCCTCGAAAAAGAACCGCGCGTCAGCCAGTCTGGCCCGCAGCACTTTTTCATTCCCCTCCCGGACCAGGTCCAGGTGCTCGGCCGTACCGTTACGTACTGTAATAAATTTGGCCATCAGCTTGCCTGAGGCGTCGCGGACCGGGAAATAGCGCTGATGTTCCCGCATCGGGGTAATCAGGACCTCCTCCGGCAGTTCCAGATAATCATCCGCAAAGCTGCCGCACAAGGCGGTAGGATACTCCAGCAGATAAGTGACTTCCTCCAGGAGTTCGTTGTCCGGTTCGACCCGACCGCCTTCCTGAGCAGCCAGGTCTTGAATCTGCTGCCAGATTATTTCCCGGCGTTCAGCCGGATCGGCAATTACGTAATTTTCCTTAAGCCGGGGCAGATAATCATCCGCTTTTTCCAGGCTGATTTGTCCCTGACCCAAAAATCGGTGCCCGAAAGTCAGGCGTCCGCTTTGCAGGTCGCCTAAGTTGAAGGGAATGACTTCCGCGCCATAGAGGGCCACCAGCCAGTGGATCGGCCGGGCAAAACGCATTTCCCCGTATCCCCAGCGCATCGGTTTGGGAAAGTTAAGCCCGGTAATAAACCCCGGCAGGAGCTGCGGCAGTACTTCAGTGGCCGCCCGGCCGTGCATCCGCTTCAAGGCAAAGACATACTCCCCGGCCGGGGTCTCCCGGATTTCCAGGTCTTTTACGGCCACGCCCTGACTCCGGGCAAACCCCTGACCCGCTTTGGTCAGCTGCCCGTCCGCGTCAAACGCGGCCTTGCGGGCGGGGCCTTTAACCTCTTCCAGCTTATCCTGCTGCGTTTCCGCTACTCCTTTAACCAGCAGGGCTAACCGGCGCGGGGTGCCAAAGGTCAGGACTTCCGTATAATCTATCCGTTCTTCGGTGAACTTCTTTACCGCCAGTTCCTGCAATTGGGCCAAGGCTGCTCCCATAAAACGGGCGGGTATTTCTTCGGTGCCAATCTCTAACAACAGGTTTTGGGGCATCTTTTTCCTTTACCTCCTCCAAAGTAAATCCCAGGGCTAATAAAAGGTTAGCCTTAAGCTTGCGGCAAAAGTTCCTGCCGCAAGACCGGGTCTTTGAGCAGCGGATAGCCTAAACTAGCGCGCTGCTCCACATACGCCTGCGCGCAAATCCGGGCCAGGTTCCGAACCCGGGCAATAAAACCGGTCCGTTCCGTAACACTGATCGCTCCCCGCGCATCCAGCAGATTAAAGGTGTGCGAACACTTCAAAACGTAATCGTAGGCGGGCTGCACCAAGCCTTTTTCAGCTACCCGCAAAGCTTCCTTCTCGTACATCTCAAACCAGGTAAACAGGGCATCGGTATCAGCCACCTCAAAATTGTAGTGGGAGTAGTCGACTTCCGTCTGGTGGTGAATATCTCCGTAGGTGATGCCCTGCACCCACTCGATGTCAAAGACGCTGTCTTTTTTTTGGATAAACATGGCCAGGCGCTCGATTCCGTAAGTAATTTCCGCACAAACCGGCCGGCAGTCAATCCCGCCGCATTGCTGGAAATAGGTAAACTGAGTCACTTCCATCCCATCCAGCCAGACCTCCCAGCCTAAACCCCAGGCGCCCAAAGTCGGCGACTCCCAGTTGTCCTCCACAAACCGAATGTCGTGTTCCAAAGGATCAATGCCAATCCTCCGCAGGCTGTCCAGGTAAAGGTCCAAAACATTCATCGGGGATGGTTTAAGAATAACCTGATACTGGTAGTAATGCTGCAATCGGTTGGGATTCTCCCCATACCGGCCATCAGTCGGCCGCCGGGAGGGTTCCACGTAGGCGACGTTCCAGGGTTCAGGCCCCAAAACCCGCAAAGCCGTAGCCGGATTCATGGTGCCGGCCCCTTTTTCCAGATCGTACGGCTGTTGAATAATACAGCCCTGTTCTCCCCAAAATTGGTTCAGGGCTAAAATTATATCCTGAAAGTTCATCTTCCCGTGCCGCAGCTTCGTCCGGGCTTCCTGTTTCCGGGCTGCTGGGCACTCCCTCCTTATCGATATATTTCGTTTAGGTTTAACCTAAAAGTTTTACAAACTTGAAGCTTTGGGGCGAACGCGCGGTGATATATTTCGTTTAGGTTTAACCTAAAAGCCTTAAGCATACCGCTTAACCAGCCGACTTTTTAAATGCCCGCTTTTTAAGCAACCGGTCTTCTAAATGCCCACTTTTAAATATCTAAAAAACAAAACCCCCTGTCCTTGCAGTTTGCTGCAGGGACGGGAGGTAATTTCCCGCGGTTCCACCCTGATTGACCCTGAAGGGCCCACCTTCATTAAGGCAAGCTTTACTGACAAAACTAGTTCGGTCATCAAGGCGCAATCGAAATTCCAAAACAAAAATATAATCTCCGCGCATTTTTCCACGAATATTTTCGCAAACGAAAAATCGCTGATTTCTTTGGAATCGAGGCGTAAAAGATAATTCCCAAAACAGTTTTGCGTTCCTCTTGCAGCTCCGAAGTGCCTTCCCTGCACTTACCCGCCGGTTTCCACCAATTCCAGCTCTCTTTGGGGTCTGGCTGCAGGTACTCCTCTTCATCAACGCTTACAGTATGATTTTCTTAACTTTAACAAAAATAGGACCTGGTTGTCAATCCGGCTTAATGTCGTGTTCTTCAACCGTGCCATCCTCGCGCTCGATTTCTAAAGTACAGTTGGTAGCCAAGGCGGCTAAAGTTCCGGCCACACCCAATACGGCCAAAGGCGGTACCGCCACCACGCCTACCACCCCCAGAGCGCCCACATTAACCGGTATTTCGGCCAGGATGCGGTCCTCTTGTTTCAATCGAATTTTGGTTACATTGCCTTTGCGGATCAGGCTTTTAATCTTATCCCAAAGCTTTTTCCCTTCCGATTCCACCTTTTCATCGAGATGAAACTGCCGGTCTTCCAAAAAGACCAGAGCCTGCACCACATCGCCATCAGCCTGGTCCAAGGCTTCCTTAGCTTCCCGGTAAGTAACCCCCAACCTTTCCCGAATCAGATCGACCTTATCCAAATTTGCCCGGCTGTCTTCCATTAAAATCCCTCCTTTATCCCGCTTTACAAACGAAAATCTGCTCAATTTTTTAAACGTAAACCTGCCTGCTCATTTCAGTAAGGGTTCCAACCTGTGTCATCGAGTTAAAAATCCCGCACCAGATTGTCCCGCAGATTTACCGAAGGTATTTTTTGTTCCAGGTGGTATTCCAGGTAGGCCGGCAACAGCCGGTCGAGTTCCTGCAAATTGTAGGCGGAACCTTTAATTCGCCAAAACTGCCCTGCCTCCATGCTGATCCATTGCTGCATTAAGGCTAGCGTTCCCCGGGATACCGGTAGTATTCCCATTTCTGCTTTTTGCACGCAGGAATTGCAAATAATCCCTCCAGGTTCCAAGTTAAACCAGAGCTTGCCTTCCCTGGTCCGCAGTGCTTCGTCACAACGCAGACAGCTGGCCAGATCGGGCGTATAACCAGCGCTGCTGATCAGTTTCAGTTCAAGCAAATGATCGAGGGCCCGGATTTCTTCGGGTTTAGACGAAGCCGCTTCCAGCAGGTGGAGTAAACTTAAGAATAAAGAGTAAACCGCTGGATTAGCTTCCCGCTCCGGCAAAACCCGGTCGAGCAAATCCGCCCAGTATACCGCCGAAGTCAGTTTAGCCAAGTCCTCCCGAAAATAAAAGCACTTGCCGGTCTCCGTGCCGGTAATAATATCTAAAGAACGGCCGGTATGAAGCAGCAAATTTGTCAGGGTAAAGGCCTGTATGCCTCCGCGTAAGCGGCTCTTCGGTTTTCGGGCTCCGCGGGCCACTACCTTTAGCTTCCCATAATCCGGGGACAGCAGGGTAACCAGTTGGTCGGCCTCGTTAAACTCCCGGTTTCGCAGTACCAAGGCTTCTGTTTTGTAGAAACCCACCTCGCCATCCCTCCGTCCATCCGTCCCGATTTTGCTAAAACAGTTTCCCCGGACTTGTTTCCATGGACTGTTTCTCAGAATGTTTCCTCAGCCCACTACCTCAAAACGCTTCCTCAATCCATTTTACCTCAACTAATCCCGGTCAATAATAGCATAAGCGACAGCTGCCTTCCTATGCCTACTTTTTGTTTGCTTTTTTCTGCCTATTTGTTTGCTTTTTTCTGCTTATTATTCTGCTTTTCCGCATTGGCCTCAAACCTTTTCTGACGCAGGCAGCCGCTCCTACCTTTCTCCGACTGCCGCAATGTTCAAGGGTAAGCAGCCGGTCTTCCCATTCCAAACTTTAGCCATGGTTAACTTCTTTCTAGAGTAAGCAGCCGGTATTCCCATTCCCGGACTATAAAAATGCCTAATTTTTTTCTAAAGCAAGTAGCCGCTCCTCCCATTCTTGAACTAGGGCCACGCCGGCACTCGTTCCCAGTCGGGTCGCGCCGGCAGCCAGTAGGGCCTCGGCTTGCTCCAGAGTCCGAATTCCACCCGAAGCCTTGATCCCCATATTCGGACCAATAGTTTCCCGCATTAACCGCACGTCAGAGGCAGTCGCCCCGCTTGGGCCAAAACCGGTCGAGGTTTTAACAAAATCCGCCCCGGCAGCCTGCGCCAAAAGACAGGCGCGAATCTTCTCTTCCCGAGTCAGCAAACTGGTTTCCAGGATTACCTTAACGATAACCTTGGCTTCAGGAACCTCGGCTTCAGGCCGGCCGGCCGCCTTGACAACTTGCGCCAATTCCTCCCGGACCTGCTGGTCCGCACCACTTTTTAAGGCTCCAATATTAAGCACTACGTCGATTTCCTGGGCTCCCTGCGCAATTGCCTGAGTCGTTTCCAGCACTTTAACGGCGGTAGTGTTGCCGCCCAAAGGAAAACCGACTACCGTACCGGTTTTGACCGGGGTGCCTTTAAGCCACGCCGCCGCATCCGGCACCCAAGTCGGAAGCACGCACACGGCACCAAAGCCGTATTCCCGGGCTTCCTGACAGAGCTTCTCGATCTGCGCCGCTGTCGCTTCTGGTTTCAAGAGGGTGTGGTCGATCAACTGCCGCCAGGGGAATGCGGCCCCGGGCTTAAGATGCCCTTCTGATTTTAGGCTCAACTTAGGCCCCCCTTTCCGCCGTATTCTGGCTTTTCTTTAGATAAAGTCCCGATTAACCAGGAAAAATCAAATCAGCCCATCGATACGCAATCCGGCTTCCCCCCATTTTGGGAGAATGACCATTAGTCTAGCCGCCTGCTAGGGTTCGCACCGTACCGCTTAATTGCACACCAGATTGATTTAAGGTATTCGTATACAGGTGCGAAAGCTCGCACCGTACCGCTTAATTGCACACGGGATCCGCAAGGCATGATTCTGTTACAAAATTTCGTACCGCACCGCTCAATAATCCCGCAAATTGTAACCAAAATTACGTAAGGAGGCGGGACTGTTTCGCCAATCTTTTTTTACCTTTACCCAGAGTTCCAAAAAGACCTGACTGCCCAACAGGTTTTCGATGTCCTCCCGGGCCAGGCGGCCCACTTCCTTGAGTAGACTCCCCTTTTTACCGATCAAGATGCCTTTTTGGGAGTCCCGCTCGAGATAAATAACCGCCCGCACAAAAATAATCCCGTTATTCCGCGGTTTAATCTCCTCCAAATCCACAGCCACGGAATGCGGAATCTCTTCTCGGGTCAGGAGGATGACCTTTTCCCGGATTAGTTCCGCCATTAAAAACCGCTCGGGTTGATCCGTAAAATCCTCGTTCGGATAAAAACAGGGTCCCTCCGGCAGATACTGAAAGATAATCTGGCCTAACCGGTCCAAATTGTCTTCTGATTTGGCCGAGACCGGAATCACCTCGGCAAAGTTGCCCCGGTTACGGTACTGCTCAATTATGGCCAGGATTGCGCTGGGTTTAATCAAATCTATCTTATTAATGATCAGCAGTACCGGGGTCTGCACCTTGCTTAACTGATTTAAAATATATTCTTCGCCTGGTCCAAAATCAGCGGCTGCATCAATGACGTAAAGAATCACGTCTACTTCTTCCAGAGTGCGCTGGGCACTCACCACCATATACTCCCCTAAGCGATGCTGCGGTTTATGGATCCCGGGCGTATCGATAAAAACTACCTGTCCCTGGTCGGTGGTTAAAATCCCCCGAATCTGGTTGCGGGTAGTCTGGGGCTTATCCGAAGTAATGGCGATTTTCTGGCCGATTAGACTATTGAGCAGCGTAGACTTTCCCACATTAGGGCGGCCAATGATACAGGCGAAACCAGATCGGGTTTTCAAATAGCATACTCCCTTCACGCATTCAGCAATTAGAATTATTAATGATTTAGTGATTAAACAATCGTCTTGCTCTAGATTTATAGTTTTCGTTCCTTTTTCTTTATTCTATACTACCAGCCGCTTTTTCCAAAGAGGCGGGGAAACGGAAATGATGGACAATCGGGGTGGGCCAGTCCAGTAAGACATCAGCCTCCTTGGCATAAGGCCCTCCGTTGTGGATTACATAAGGCACCCCGTCACGCCGGCGCCGGTCAGAAATGATTCCGATATGAGCGAGCGGCTCAGCAAAAACCACAATATCGCCCCGCTGCCATTCCCGCAAATTTTGGGCGTCTCCCGAAATAACTTCGGTCGTGAGGGAATCGGCATATTTCTGAAAGAAAACGGTTTGGTTGGGGACGCGGCGGAAATCAATGTTCGGTTCGGGCCGGCCTTTAACCCGCGGGTAATCCTGCGGCGCTTGCCGGATATCCGCATCCATTAAATCTTTTAAAGAATAACCCGCCTCCTTAAGCGCCCGCCAAATCACATCCGTGCAGACCCCCTCGTCAGCCGGCGGATAACCGCCCGCGTAATAAGCACTGTGGTAACTCGGCCGACGTCCCGCTTCCTGGTAGGCTCCCTGCACCAAATCATCCAGATCGTTTATCCCGTCCCCGTCCTCATCATGAGTAAATGCCAGTCGTTCCACGGATAAGGGCGCTTGCCCGGGCGGCCAGTCCAAAACCGGCGGACGGGGATTAAAACGGGGATTAAACTGGTAGAAAAATAAAAGCAGCAGGCCGACTCCGACGGCTAATAAGCCGATAAGCTTCGCTGCCTGCTCCCCCGATCCCGATGCTCGCCTGGACATCTGCTCAACTCAACTCCCCTTTTAACGAAAAAGCCTGCGGCAAAAGCTCCGCCACGTTTAAAAAAACCGTTACCTGCGGATTGACAAAAATCACCGGCAGCTGCGGGGCAAACTCCGCCAGAACCTGCCGACAAGCGCCGCAGGGGCTTTTTACCTGATCCGAATCTGTAACCACGGCCAGGGCCAAAAAATGTTTTTCCCCGTGGGCCAGGGCATGGAAAATGGCGTTCCGCTCCGCACAGACCGTTAGGGAATAGGAACTGTTTTCGATATTGCTGCCGGCATAAATTTGACCGGAATCGGCCAAAACCGCAGCCCCCACCCGAATCTGGGAATACGGCGCATAAGCCTGTTCCAAAACGGCCTGCGCTGCTTTTAGCAAGCGCTCCTTCGTCAAACCATCAATTTCCAAAAAATCTTCCATTCCCTTCTTTGATTCTCCCACTTTATTCTTCGAATCCCCCATTTATTCTGCGAATGCCTATTCAACCTTTAAAAGTCCCAGTCTCTTCCCCTTCGGTAATAGAACTGGTACTTCCTCTGACCCAGGATCAGGTTAAAGAAAAAATTGAGCAAGGCGATAATTATGGCAGCGATAATGGCGGTGCCGAAACTGGTAATATCGAAGCCTTTAATCATAAGGCTCGTCAGCCAAAGCATCAGCGCGTTAATTATTAAGGTGAAAAGTCCTAACGACAATACATTTATGGGCAGGGTTAAAAGCAACAGAATTGGCCGAATTAAAACATTGACCACTCCCAGGAAAACCGAGCCAAATATGGCGCCCAGAAGAGTGACGTTAAAATTGTCCAAAAACGCCGCAGTTATAACGATCCCACAAATATTCAGACCCCATCTGAGCAGCCAACTGTAACTGTGCATAGCTCCACCCCCCTATTCTACTGAAATATCTGTGGAAACTATTTCAATCCATGTCTGACCCGGGGTCAAAGGTATTTCCAATCCATTACTATCCCGGAAGTAAGTCTTATTCTCGCCTTCCGTCCTGGACCAGACTGCCTCTACCCACTGCCCCTGGGTATATACCCGGGCCGGTCCCGAGCCGATTAACCCTAATTCCAGTCTACCCTGATTATCCAATTTTTTTTGGGGCACCCACTGCACAATCACGTTCGAGGCTCTAAGCTGCTGCTCACTATCCCCGTCCAGATGCGGTTTGCCGTCCATTTGCCGCAGATAAACCCGCTGCTCAGCATCATAACTGTAACTGACTTTAGTATTCTTGCTGAAGGCTATCCCTAAAGCCGGGGCGGGAGTTCCCTCAGTCGGTCCATTTCCCGGCATAAAAAATAAAGGTCCGTTCAAACTGACCGGTTTTTCAAGTTTCCCTTTTTCTACCGCAGCCCTAAGCCGCTCCGTACTTGAATAAAGATTATAAGGCCGGGACCGTTGTTGGCTTCGCCAGTAGGCTGCAGCTGAAGCTTTGCTCATTTCATTCAGGCTGGCTATTTTTTGCTGGGTAATCTGCTTTAAAGCCTCCGGACTGCCGCCGGAATGCACCTGAACCCCGGTATACTCAGCGGCAAGGCTTAAAAAGTATGGCCGGGTACTGCGGACCGGCCCGATTTTTCCGGCTGTACCGTGCGTATAAATCGCTAACAAGCGGGTTAAACCACTCTCCACCGGCGCCTCGTAGACTACATCCGCTTCCAGCAATCCGGCTTGAGGCCTCCCCTTAGCGCTGTTATCCAGCACTACCGCCAATGGACGAGTCGCCGATAAAGCGCCGGTTTTTTCGCCGCAGAGAAAACAATAATCAGTAGTATCCCCGGTCCCCGGTTTGAAAGTGATGTCGGCCATCGTTTTCTTCGAAAAATCAGGCATTTCTGGAAGCTTATCCACCCAACTCTGGAAGTTTAAATTCGCTGACCCTTTGGCAATCCAATAACCCCCGGCACCCAGGACCAATCCCAGTAAACCCACCGCCAGACACTGCCGCAAAAAAGTAGATTTTAAGAGCTTTCTTTTAGTGCGATGACCTGGTTCGCCTTCCCCTTTATTCAACTGACTCTGCATTTAATCTCTCAACTCCCTGGTTACCTAAACCTAAATTATTAGATCCCGTGCTCCGCTTACTGCTCTTTTCGCCGATGACAACTCCGCTGGTCACGCTGAGTCTTTCCCTTCCGCCGGCTGCAGTTCCTATTCCCGTCGAAATTCTTCCCACCGATTCAGAATTTCATTTTGCTTGGCAAACATCTGCTCCTCTTCGGCTGTAGTCTGGTGATCATAACCCAAAAGGTGCAGCAAACCGTGGATAGTTAAAAAGGCAATTTCCCGTTTCAGCGAGTGACCGTATTCCTGGCTCTGCCTTAAGCCAGTCTCCAGGGAGATGACGATATCCCCCAACACCTTGGCTCCAACTAAATCCACAAATTCCGGCTCCTCCTCGGTAGTTTCCAGCTGACTGAAAGAAAGTACGTCCGTGGGAGCAGCTATGCCTCGGTATGCTTCGTTTAATTCCTGGATCGCAGCATCATCAACAAAAGTCAGGTCCACCTCAATTTCCTCCGGCAGGTCATTCTCCTTCAGGACTTGGTTCACCATTTCCTGCAGAATCAACACCAGACCGGGGGGCAGGGAGACTAAGTTTTGTTGATTCAGAACCAGCAGGGACAACTTTGCTCCTCCTCCTTTCTAATTCCTTAACGTCCGGGTATTCTATCCGGGTATGATGCATCCCGTTTAAAATGCGTAAAAACGATTCGGTAATCAGATTGACATCCTTGAAAGTTAAGTCGCACTCTTCCAGTTGTCCGTCATTCAGTCTTTCTTTGATTAACCGCCGCACCAGTCCTTCAATTCGGCCGGGGGTAGGTTTCTGTAAAGAACGCACCGCCGCCTCCACCGTATCCGCCAGGAGTACCAAAGCAGCTTCTTTAGACTGCGGTTTGGGGCCTTCATAACGATAGGTCAATTCCTGCACCGAATCAAATT